>CAZHRO010000169.1:1656-2848 GCA_964535045.1 uncultured Dehalococcoidales bacterium
CCGTGAGTCAGATTTCATCACCCTTCACGCCGTCGAGACCCCGGAGACGATCGGGCTTATCGGGGAAGCCCAGCTCAGGATGATGAAACCCACTGCCTACCTGGTGAACACATCCCGGGGTAGCTTGATAGACGAAGGGGCCTTAGCCAAAGCCCTAAAAGAAAACTGGATTTCGGGTGTTGCCCTGGATGTCTTTCGGGGGGAGATTCCCCAACCAGATAACCCTCTGCTTGATGAAGACATTTACTTTAAGACGATATTCTCACCCCATGCGGCGTCGCTTAACCCTGAGGTAGTGTGGCAGCTACCCTTACTTCAGCTTGAAAACTGCCTTACCGCCCTGCGGGGTGAGGTCCCCAAGTTTGTGGTAAACCCGGAGGCGATACCCAAGTGGCAGAGCCGCCTCTGAAAAGGAGGCCCGGTAACTCCGAGGACATGCCAGGGCTGGCTGAGCTCTGCCGCTTAGCGCTCAGGTATGAAAGTTCAGTAAAATAATGCCTGGCAAAAGTCACTAGGTAATACCGCAGTTTAAATCAGAAAGGAGCGGAAAGATGAAGGGTTTTCATAACAAAGTTCTCTACATTGACCTCGACCAGAAGACCTTTACCGAGGAAGCTATTGATGACGCTATCTATCGAGAGCTCTGGGGTGGTAAAGGGTTAGCTACTTATCTCCTGCTTAAGAACACCCAGGCCGGGGTTGACCCTTACTCAGCCGGTAACGTCATCGTCTTTGCCACCGGACCGGCCACGGATACCAGAATCTGGGGTTCGTCAAGACTAGGGGCCTTTACCAAGTCTCCTCTAACCGGCGGCTACTGCGAGAGCTATACCGGAGGTAAAGTAGCCGAGCCGGCGAGCCGGACGGGGTATGATGCCATTATTATCAGGGGAGTATCGAAAGCGCCTGTTTATCTGGAGGTTACCACCGGGAAGGTAACCTTCCACGACGCTTCCCACCTCTGGGGTAAGGAGACCTATGAAACTGAGGACGCCATTCATGAGGAGGTGGGCAGGAAGAATGCCGGCGTTATCGTCATCGGCCCCGCCGGGGAGAACCTGGTGCGGTATGCCTTGATTGAGAATAATTACTGGCGCTCGCTGGGTAGAACCGGCGCCGGGGCTGTATTAGGAGCCAAGAAGGTAAAGGGCATCGCTTTTTACGGGGAGGCAAAGAAGGAGATAGCCCATCC
>CAZHRO010000170.1:0-2828 GCA_964535045.1 uncultured Dehalococcoidales bacterium
ATAATATTACCGGCAAAGCCAACACCGTTCACAGCAACGACATCCCCCAACTTCACCCCCATGTGTAAGGCTGCCCACACCGCACATCCGAGGGGCTCATAGAGGCAGCCCACCTCAAAGGGAATCCCCTCCGGTATGGGCTGGACATGAGCCGGGTCAGTAACCCAGTAATCAGTATACGTAGGATAAACGAGACTGCCTACCCGGTCGCCCACCGATACCTTACCACCACCCAGATACTCATCAACCGCAGAACCGACCTCAACAACGGTCCCTCCTCCTTCATGACCCAGGGGTCCCATAGGATAAGCATGCTCCGCACGCTCACCCTGAGTATGTCCGCCCGGTTCGCCCCTGGCTTCATCCTGAGGCCTGACGCTTATCCCCCGATAAAAATACCTCTCCGAGCCACATACCGATGCCTGATAGGTCTTCACCAGAACCTGGTTAGGTTTAAGCTCCGGGAGAGTTATGGTGTCAATGGTTATCTTCCCGATGTCTAAGAAGACTACTCTGGTATCTACCAACTAGTTCACCTCCAATTTCTATTATGATTGGTAAGCACTACGAATGCTAGCCCCATCATAGCAAGCCACCCAAACCAGATTCAACTTCCAAAACCCCTTGAAAACCCGGGGGTTCATTACTAACCACTCGGCTAACAATTTTGAGGTTTATCCGCTCGCCGTATTTAACCTAAGCCCAGTCCCTGTGATATGATGGCAATATCACATTAAGAGCAGAAAATCCGCTAGATACCAGGTTAGTTCAGCTTTTAGGGTAGAATCTAAACTAGCAGCGCCTGAGCCTGCTTAGCCCAATTTTGCAATATTATTTATCACTTAGAAAGCGAGGAGGATTCTGATGAGGGCATGTGAGGGACGGTTAGGAAGAGTTTTCGTGATCCGGCTCGAAGACGACGATAGGCTACCAGGGTGTCTGGAGCAGTTTGCTGCGGAGAAAGGAATATCTACCGGACATGTTATCCTGGTCGGCGGCATAGGAGACGGTGAGGTTATTGTCGGACCGCGGCACCTGGAGGAAACGCCGATAGAGCCCATGAGCCTACCCGTCGATGGTGCCCACGAAGTGATGGGGGTAGGGGTACTGGCGCCTGATGATAAGGGAAAACCACGCCTCCATATGCATGCGTCACTGGGGCGCTCAGGGCATACCCTGAGCGGGGACATACGTTCCGGCATTACCGTCTGGTTAATAGGAGAGGCTATTATCTACGAAATCTGCGACGCCGATGTGGCGCGGGTCCGGGACAGGGAAACCGGCTTTGCATTTCTCGAACCAGGGGTTAAGAGGCAGCATCCGTCCTGATACTGAAATCAGACAGGCGCTAAAAGAGGTTCTTGTCAGCCCTGGTCGGGGGAACAGGCGATACAGTCTATCTCGATAAGCATGTCGGGTAGAGCCGGACCGGTAATTAGTAAAGGGTTATGTCCCCGACTGCGTAGCTCACCGGCTAGCTCTTCCATCCGCTGCGGCATAGTGGTGAACATCTCAGCCGGGTAGCAGCATCAAGGATACTAACCTTCGCCCTCAGGATGCTGCGCCGCAGGAGATTACCCTGCGTCTCGTTATGCCCCCCCTGACCAATATCAGATGAGGCTCCATCCCCAGCCTGCGGGCGGCGGCCATTTGCAAAGCGAAATTAGACCGGGAACTGCCGCCGGTTATTATAAGGATATCAACCCCCTTCTTCTGCCTGACATCGCCTGATATGTACTCCAGTTTGCAGCACCTATTGCCACCCAGGGCCAGGCCGGTAAGGTCGTCGCGCTTCACAAATAGCTGAGGCCCACCCAGGACTTTCGTGGTAATTTTGCGATAGACATCGCGCCTCCTACCACTCAGTAAACAGGCTCGTAACTCAAGACCAACAATACCTTCAAAGATTAACCGGATGCAATCATAGCTGCTTACTCGCTCTTGTATATGACATTAAAGGTTGCGCAAGCTACATATAATTGCTAGTATGAGGCTATAAATTCTCAGACTGAAATGGAAGGAGCAAGTGATGGGTCAGTTTCAATCACAAGAAGTGGAGCGGGAAGCGATAAGAATGGTTGCGGGACTGATGGCATCCAGCGCCAGGACAGCTCCCAAGGCAAGAGGCATTGATGACGTCAAGACGGTGGTCATTGATGGTGACGACATCGAACTCCTGGCCGGTGCCATGGACGCTGAGGCGAAAGAGCAACCAACCCACCTGTCTCCTATCTTTATCCGGGACGCCGGCAATGTCAGAAAATCAAGCTGTATCCTTCTAATCGGGGTTACCGGAGATCCCAAGGTGGTTGCGAAGCCGTTAGACTGTGGCGCCTGCGGGTACGAGACGTGCAAGCAGCTACTCAAGGCCAGAAAGCGGCAGGGCAAGGACTTCAGCGGCCCCGTCTGCATCTTTCAGGCCCTCGACCTGGGTATCGCTCTAGGTTCCGCCGTCAAAATGGCCAGTGAGCTTAATGTCGATAACCGTATGATGTACACGATTGGGGCGGCGGCGAAGAGACTGGAGCTCCTGGATTCCGATATCATAATTGGCATCCCGCTCTCGGCAGCCGGTAAGAACATCTATTTCGACAGACAGTAAAGCCTCGCCGATAACGCCTTGGCAAAGAGGTTTGACAGAAATACCCTAATTGACCTGCCCCCCGAAAACGATACCGGTTATAATCTCGTAAAAAGGGGGGATAAATGGCCAAAAAGGGACATACTCCGGAAGAGATCATCAACAAGCTCCGTGAAGCGGGAATACTGCTTGATCAGGGAGCTACCATTGCTGTCGTCAGTAAGAAAATCGGGGTTAGCGACCACAC
>CAZHRO010000171.1:0-2821 GCA_964535045.1 uncultured Dehalococcoidales bacterium
CTCATTATACCACATCTCGGTATCGAGTTAGCCTGGCTAGGAGTAGTAATGTTGGGCAGAGAATAGAGCCGTCCTGATTTCGGCGGGACGGCTCTTTGCGGCTAATACCCCTGAGTGTAATACGGGACCCTAGAGGGTTAGCTCGGTTGGCTTTTCCTCTTCACCGGACGGGAGTTCCGGTATGTCCTCTGAAATTGTAAATCGGGCGGGAATCAGTTTCCCGATGATGACATTTTCTTTGAGTCCGACCAGCCGATCTGTCTTGCCGGAAACGGCAGCTTCGGTGAGCACCCGGGTAGTTTCCTGGAAGGAAGCGGCGGCTAGCCAGCTATAGGTGTTGAGCGAGGCTCGGGTTATACCCAGCAGGACAATATGAGCGGTGGCCGGCTCACCTCCCTCGGCGAGCACCTTAGCGTTAACGTCCTTGTAGTGAAATCGGTCGATTAGCTCTCCCGGTACCAGTTCGGTATCGCCTGAAGAATCGATGTAGACCTTGGTTAACATTTGGCGGGCGATAACTTCGATGTGCTTATCGTTTATGTTTACCCCCTGGGAGCGGTAGACCTTTTGTATCTCGTCAATCAAATACCGCTGGACAGCCTCCCTGCCCAGAATTTGCAGTATATCCTGTGGGTTAATGGAGCCATCGGTTAGTCGGTCTCCGGCCTTTACTCTGTCGCCAGTTTCAACTCGAATGTGGACTGCGGCCGGGACCTGATATTCGCGTACCTCTGGCTCTTCATACTTTAGCGTAAGTCGACCATCCTGGATACTAACTTCCCCGGCGAAACGGGCTGAGATGGACTTCGCCTTAGAGGGTGACTCTGTTGGGTGTGTCTCGGTCTCGTCCTGCCCGGGCTCGATGGCCAATGCCGTGCCGACATCTACCCATTGGTTGTTCTCTACCAGGATCTGCCAACCGGGTGGTAGCGTATATTCATCATAGAATACTTCAGAACTGAGAACTCTGATTCTTCTCTCCTCTTCACTTTCAATCACCTCAGCTTCACCATCTATTTCGGAGATAATCGCCTGCGCCTTGGGTGGTCTCCCCTCAAAGAGTTCTTCCACTCTGGGTAGGCCGGTGGTAATGTCAAGCCCAACGACGCCACCGGTGTGGAAGGTGCGCAGGGTGAGCTGGGTACCCGGCTCACCGATACTCTGGGCGGCAATGATACCAACGGCAGTGTTCAGGTCAACTAAACGTCCCCGGGCGAGGTCCCGGCCGTAGCAATACTGGCAAGCACCCTGCCGAGACTCACAGGTGAGGGGAGACCTGACCTGAACCCTATTTATTCCGCAGGTGATAATCCTAGCTGCCTTTGCCTCGTCAATTTCCTCGTTGCGGTCAACAATAATCTCCCCCGTCTGGGGGTCAACCACCTTACTCGCGGCAAGACGACCGATTATTCGGTCTGCAAATGATGGTAGGAGTTCCTTCTCCTCTGGTTCGGATATCCAGATGCCGTCTCTGGTACCGCAGTCTTCTTGGCGGATGATGACATCTTGAGCGACGTCGATGAGGCGGCGGGTCAGGTAGCCACTCTCTGAAGTCCGTAGCGCCGTATCGGCAAGTCCCTTGCGTGCCCCGTGAGTGGAGATGAAGTATTCCATGACACTGAGACCCTCTCGCAGGCTCGACTTAATGGGGAAATCAATTATTCTGCCCGATGGGTTGGTCATTAAACCTCGCATCCCTGCCATCTGTCTAATCTGGGAGATGTTACCCTTGGCTCCTGAGGTGGCCATCATGTAGATACTCCCGTATCGGTCGAGAGACTGAGAGATAGTATCGGTTATCTGGTCGGTAGTTTCCATCCACACTCCGACCACACTGCTGTACCGCTCGTCCTCGGTAATTAGGCCCCGGCGATACTGGTTTTCGATAATGGCGGCTCTTTCCTCAGCCCCGGCTATTAACTTGGGTTTGCTGGGTGGAACCTTAATATCGCTCATGCTGACGCTGGTTCCTGATTGGCTGGCGTATTTGAAGCCCAGCTGTTTCAGGTTATCGAGAACCATCGCCATCTCCTGTTTACTCAGTAACTGGTAGCAACTGGTTACTATCTCCTTTAGACCTGACTTGTCAATCACCTTGCTGTAGTCACGTAGCTTGGGGGGCAGGACATCGTTAAAGATAATGCGTCCGGCACTGGTTTTGACTCGCTGTCCGTCTTCGTTACGCCTGACTTCAATCCCAGCTCGGAGGTCAATGAGGCCGAGTTCATAGGCCAGTGTCGCCTGTTCGAAATTGCTGAAGATGGTACCTTCCCCTCTGGCACCCGGTTTAATAGTTGTTAGGTAGTAGCAACCGAGAACCATATCCAGGGTTGGAGTTACTACCGGCTCGCCGCAGCTGGGCAGGAGCATGTTGTGAATACTGAGCATGGTTTCCCTGGCTTCCTTAACCGCAGCCCGGGAAAGGGGGACATGAACTGCCATCTGGTCGCCGTCAAAATCAGCGTTAAAGGCCGAGCATATCAGGGGGTGGAGTTGGATAGCACTGCCGTCGATAAGTACTGGCTCAAAAGCCTGGATGCCAAGTCGGTGCAGGGTAGGTGCCCGGTTAAGTAGTACCGGTCGCTCCTTGACCACCTCTTCGAGCAGGTCGTATATTTCGGGCTTAGCCCGGGCGACCAGTCGGCGGGCAGCCTTGTCGCTGTAGGCAAGACCCTGCTCGAGTAGCCGACGCACAATGAATGGCTTGAATAGCTCCAGGGCCATGCGCCGGGGTAGCCCACACTGGTGGAGCTTGAGGTCCGGGCCGACAACGATAACGGAGCGTCCGGAGTAGTCCACGCGTTTTCCGAGTAGATTCTGG
>CAZHRO010000172.1:0-2820 GCA_964535045.1 uncultured Dehalococcoidales bacterium
AATCTGCCTTTGCAACTCCACCACTCTTCCTTCGGGAGTACCGGGCAGAATGGAAGCCCATGTCCGCTGGTTCTTGAGCTCACAAATACGTCTTTTGAGACAGGCTCTCAGCAGCACCAAGCCTGCCGTGCCAGCTACGGTATCCTGCATATCGGCACCAGCACCTCTTCCAGCACCTGCTGCCACTCCCTTCCCAGCCGTTTGTAGTGTATGCTTATCTGGTTTAAGCCTATCTTCACGCCGTCTCTTGAGAGCGGCTCAAGCTTACGCTTATCAAAGTGCATCCCCTCAAACGGCCTTATGATAATCTGACCGTGCTCGGTACTGATAGACTCAATGCCGGCCTTGGCTGCCAGAATCTTTATCCTGACGCTGTAGAGCAGGTTTTCAACCTCTTGAGGCAGGGGGCCAAAACGGTCGCTAAACTCGCTGGCAAGATCCTCTATTCCCTCGTTCGCCTTCACATCTGCCAGCCGATGGTAGAGAGCCAGTCTGGCATTTAAGTCACCAACATAGTCTTGGGGTATGT
Source organism: uncultured Dehalococcoidales bacterium (assembly GCA_964535045.1). Taxonomy (GTDB): domain Bacteria; phylum Chloroflexota; class Dehalococcoidia; order Dehalococcoidales; family UBA5760; genus UBA5760. Next base: position 530 of record CAZHRO010000172.1, read on the forward strand.
AGGAGGGGAGGGGCAGGTCTATGCTCGGCGGCGGCAGCTGAGGTGGCTGGGTCTTGGTAATGCCAGCCTGTCCGGCTTTCCCTTGCTCGATGGCCTCCGCTAGCAGGCGACAGTAGAGGTTGAAGCCGACGGCACTGATATGTCCGCTCTGTCTTGTCCCCAGCAGGGTGCCGGCACCTCTAATCTCAAGGTCTCTTATGGCGATGTTAAAACCAGCCCCAAGCTCGGTGGCTTCGAAGATAGTCCGGAGACGTTTCTCCGCAGTGTCGGTTAGTCGCTTACCCCGGTCATAGAGGAAGCAGGCGTGGGCAAGGTTAGTTCCCCGACCAACTCGCCCCCGCAGTTGATATAGCTGGGTCAGCCCAAACCTGTCGGCCTTATCCACAATCAGGGTGTTAACATTGGGCATATCCAGTCCGGACTCAATAATAGTGGTGCAGACGAGGATGTCTATCTTACCCTGAGCAAAATCAGTCATACGAACGGCCAGTTCATCCTCGGGCATCTGACCGTGAGCGATGGCAATATTTGCTTCCGGCACCAGGGACTGGAGCCTATCAGCAACCAAGGCGATGGTTTCAACCCGATTATGGACAAAGAAAACCTGACCGTTCCGCTCCAGCTCCCTGAGAATGGCTTCTCTGATGAAGCTGTCGTCATATTCGGTAACGTAGGTTTTAATCGGCAGGCGGTCTTCGGGAGGGGTCTCCATGGTGCTGACATCTCTTATCCCTACCAGGGACATGTGAAGGGTACGGGGAATGGGGGTGGCACTCAGGGTAAGGACGTCCACCTCCTGCCTTTTCTGCTTGAGGTATTCCTTGTGGGCAACGCCAAAACGCTGCTCCTCATCAATGATGAGGAGCCCCAGGTCTCTGAAGTTAACGTCCTTTTGCAGTAGCCGATGTGTGCCAATACAGATGTCCACCCTGCCGTCAGCCAGTCCGTCAAGAATAGCACTTTGCTCTTTGGGCGTCTTAAATCGGCTTAAGACCTCGATTCTTACCGGGAAGGCACCCAGCCTCTGGCTGAAGGTGATAAAGTGTTGCTGAGCAAGTACGGTAGTGGGCACCAGCACCGCTACCTGCTTGCCGTCCAACACTGCCTTGAAGGCAGCCCGGATGGCTATCTCCGTCTTGCCGTAGCCCACATCCCCGCAGACCAGCCTATCCATAGGCTTGGCTTTATTCATATCCTCTTTTACCTGCTGTAGCACCTCAACCTGGTCCGGGGTCTCCACATAGGGGAAGGAAGCCTCAAGCTCCTGCTGCCACACGGTATCGGGAGAGAAGGCAAACCCAGGGACAACCTCCCGGGTGGCGTAGAGGGCTATCAGCTCCTTAGCGATGCTGGCTACGGCTTCTCTGGTTCGCTCCTTGGTGCGTGCCCATTCCTGGGTGCCCAGTCGGCTTAGCGTCGGGGGGCGGTCACTGGCGCCCACGTAGCGGCTAATACGGTGTATCTGGTCGGTGGGGACATAGAGCTTATCGTCGGAGGCGTATTGCAGTACCAGGTACTCCCTCTGGGTGTTATTGATACTGAGGTTGGTCACGCCGGTGAACCTAGCAATGCCGTGCTCAATATGCACCACATAGTCGCCAGGGGTTAGCTCGGCGAGGAGTTCCCGGCGGGCTACGGGATGCTTCTTTACTACCCGCCGTTCCTTGATAAAGCCGAAGATTTCATAATCGGTAAAGAGGTAAGTGTCGCTGTTCATAATCCATCCCCGGGCCAGCGAGCCCTGGAGCAGGGTCAGCGAGCCCGGGGGGGGCGTCTCCCTGATTTCACTTAGGGGTGGGGCGATGATGTCTTCCTCGCCCAGCAGCTCGGATAAACGGCGTGCCTGATGACTGATAATGACCAGACGACGTTTCTGACCCAAGAGACGTTTAGCCTTTCTGATGAAGGCGGGTAGCTGTCCGGCATAGCTGGGAGCCGGGGTAAAGTTTAATCGAAGCGGTTTCTGGTTAGCGGTTATGCCCCAGGCGGTGAGCGACAAACGCTGCCATCCTGTCATCTTTGCATCAAGCTCTTCCCAGGTGAAATAGGGGGCGGGAAAGCTGTCCGGCAGCTCGCCGCAGCGTAGTTTTTCGGTACGCAACTCGCTGGCTTTAGCTTTCAGGTCTTCAACAGCTGCCCTAAGACCCTGAGGCTCATCAAGTATTATCAGCGTGTCCTGCGGTAGATAGCTCAGAATACAGTCTCTATTAAACAGCGGGGTATAAAACCGGATATTGCTCGGTCTTTGTCCCCTGGCTAACATAGCGAAGTCCTCTCGGAATTGCTCATGT
>CAZHRO010000173.1:0-2777 GCA_964535045.1 uncultured Dehalococcoidales bacterium
TCAATTTCTTCAAAGTTTGCCATGTCTTTGTCCGTATTATTGCCTTATTACTGCTTTCTCATCGGCGGCTGAAGCAGAGTCTTGACCCTGGGGCGAAGCATGCCTTCTGGAACCGCTCCCAATACACTACTTCGGTTTCAAAGCTTACGTCAGTAATTTCCGCTACCATGAGGCCTCCTTACGATTTGACTCTAGCTACAAGCAGACTTTTGAATCTGTCCAGGGTAACTCTATAAGGTTCTATGGGGATTCCCATCCCGCTGGTATCTATCTTTTGTGTATCTTCGTATAATCGCGGCAAATACTACCTCACACCCGTTTTCTCAGCCCAGTAGACTTCAGTTACCGGGTCACGGTAGGTGATATAAACAAAGTCAGCGATATTAATTCTGTTAACCTCTATTCTTCTGTTTTCCATTTCGGGTGTTACCTGAACGGGCTTCTTTGCCAGGCACTTGTTTCCACCTTCCGAAGTCACCCAGCCCATCTTGTCAGTTTTCTGGGGGGATCTGGAAGCTAATTCTGGTTTTGGTGTCTTTTCCCTGCCCTTCATATTGCCCCTCCCGGTTCAGAAGTGTTTTCCGGCTGGTCTTTCAATTTGAGCAGCAGTCGTTATACCACTGCTTAGCAGGCACTATTCTGACTCTTTCTCCTCACAGTGCGGGCAATACCCCTCGAGGTATTGCCCTGGCGACTTTGAAGCTGTGCTTCTTCTGAATTGCGTCCGCAAGTTCCCGAACCAGGGGCGTTTCAAAAATCGGGTTATACTGTTTGAGATTGCGTCTCATTCTCCCCAAATTTTAATATCAACTTCCCCCTTTTGTCAAAAGGAGTAAGTGACTTAGTCGTAATGGCGCCCTCTGAGCTACTGGTTCAGCGAGGCCAGCGGGTGCCGTGGCTGCAGCAGTAGCGTTGTTCGTAGCCGAGTCGAGGGCAGAGAAACGGGATACCGGGGTGGCTTTAAATGGTGCAGTACAAGCATACACGGCACCTGCGGGTTATGGGGTCTACTTAGCCTCGGTTTCTTCGCTGATGGAACATACGGTAACTACTCAGTTGACCCGTCATATGTTATTGGACTATTCTATGGTGGCGGAGGAGGGCGGCTGCCTGCCCAATTTATCAGTGTGGTAGCCGTTCTCGCCTGCGCCTTTGGCATAGGATATCTAAAACAAAAAATTAAGAAGGAGGTCTTAAATGACTGATAAGACCAGGGAGGAAAGCAAAGAATACGTTCTGAAGATAGCAAAGGAACACGACGTCAAATTCATCAGGTTGTGGTTTACTGATATTCTGGGCATGCTCAAGAGTTTTGCCATTACCGTTGAGGAGCTTGAAGGTGCCCTGGAAGATGGGATGGGTTTTGACGGCTCCTCCATTGAGGGGTTTGCCCGCATTGATGAAAGTGATATGGTAGCTTTACCTGACCCTGATACCTTCCAGCTGCTTCCCTGGAGACCCCGGGAGCATAATGCCGTAGCTCGGATGTTTTGTGATATCCTGAAGCCTGGTGGTGAGCCCTTTGAAGGGGATCCGAGGTATGTCTTGAAGAGGAACCTGAAGCGAGCCGCTGATATGGGCTATACCTACTACGTGGGCCCGGAGCTGGAGTACTTCTACTTTAAGGATTCAACGGGAACTGAGCCTCTAGATGCCGCCGGCTACTTTGATATGACCACTCTCGATGCGGCCACTGACCTGAGGCGAGAAACTGTGCTGACCCTGGAAGAGATGGGTATTGGCGTCGAGTATTCTCACCACGAGGTTGCCCCCAGCCAGCACGAAATAGACATGAGATACACTGACGCTCTCACCATGGCCGATAACGTCATGACCTACCGTCTGGTGGTAAAACAGATAGCTCTAAAGCACGGTGTTTACGCCACCTTTATGCCCAAGCCGGTCTTCGGCATCAACGGCAGTGGGATGCACGTTCATCAGTCGCTGTTCGAAGAGGGAAAGAATGCCTTCTTCGATGCTAACGATGAGTATCATCTCTCTCAAAGAGCCAAGGGTTACATAGCCGGCCTGCTCAGGCATGCCCCTGAAATCACCACCGTCACTAACCAGTGGGTTAATTCTTATAAGCGGCTGGTTCCAGGATATGAGGCGCCGGTATACCTTTCCTGGGCACGGCGTAACCGCTCCGATCTTATTCGGGTGCCGGAGTATAAGCCAGGCAGGGAGAACGCCACCCGTGTCGAGTACCGCTCCCCCGACCCAGCCTGTAACCCGTACCTTGCCTTCAGCGTGATGCTCGCCGCCGGGTTGGAGGGAATCGAAAAGGGCTACGAAGCTCCCGAACCAATAGAAGAAAATGTGTATGAGATGAGCGAAGAGGAACGTAAGAAGCGAGGTATCGGCACGCTGCCACCCAACCTGTTGCAGGCCATTCACCTGACAGAAGCAAGTGATGTGGTGCGGCGGGCGCTCGGTGAGCATGTTTTTCAGGCTTTCATCAAGAATAAGAGAATTGAGTGGGACCAATACCGCACTCAAGTGACTGGATATGAGCTCAAGAAGTATTTACCTGTCCTGTAAAGTGTGTGGTTAGAGAGTCCTTGTCTTCTTGAACTAAGGAAGTCACATAGCATAGAATTGGTTTACCTTTTCGGGTTGACAATCCACGCTCGGTTAGCTCTGTGGGGGAGTGCCGGAACTGGCAGACGGGCGCGGCTTAGGACCGCGTGCCTTCGGGCGTGTGGGTTCGAGTCCCACCTTCCCCACCATTCGCAACAGTTCCCGAACCCTGTGCTTGCCTGGCTATGAGAGCAAAG
>CAZHRO010000174.1:0-2776 GCA_964535045.1 uncultured Dehalococcoidales bacterium
AGGAGGGATAGAGTTGCCACAAGAGATTGTCGAAGTCCCGATAACCGGTAAAATTCTCAGTGTCAATGTCAAACCAGGGGACAAGGTAACCGAGGGAGATACCCTCTGCATACTGGAGTCGATGAAGATGGAGAACCCGATACTGGCTCCACTGGGTGGTACCATCAGCCAGGTAGGAGTCAGCGCCGACCAGGTAGTTAAACCCGGAGAAACAATAGCCATTATTGAGTACTAAGCTGAGGACTTATGTTCGGTCTTTTTGAAACTGGGTTTGCCAGCTTCACCTGGGGCAACGGGGTTATGCTGGTTATCGGCGGCCTTCTTCTTTATTTAGGTATCGCCAGGAAGATGGAGCCCCTGCTCCTGGTACCCATTGGCTTCGGGGTAATTCTGATTAACCTGCCTCTCGGCGGCTTAATGGATACCATAGTTAACGGCAGAGTGGTTGAAGCCTACGCCCTGGGCGGTGAGCCGGCCGGGATACTCTCCCGGGTGTTCAAGTACGGCCTGGTCTGGGAGCTAGTCCCCGCCTTTATCTTCCTCGGCCTGGGGGCAATGACCGACTTTGGTCCGGTTATCGCCAATCCAAAGACGCTCATATTGGGTGCCGGGGCACAGTTCGGGGTTTACGCTGCCTTCTTCATTGCATTGGCCGTGGGGTTTGACATCAACCAAGCCGCCTCAATCGGTATCATTGGCGGGGCTGACGGACCGACGACTATCTTTCTGACCAACCGCCTTGCCCCCGGCCTTATCGGCGCCACCGCCGTGTCCGCCTATACCTATATGGCAATGGTACCCATTATCCAGCCCCCGGTGATAAGAGCCCTCACCACCAAAGCAGAACGCGCCATCTATATGAAACCACAGCTGCGACCGGTGTCTAAGCTCGAAAAGATTCTGTTTCCCATAATCGGCGCCGTCATCATCATACTGCTGGTCCCCAAGTCAGCTCCTCTCATCGGGATGTTCACCTTGGGTAATTTACTCAAAGAGTCGGGGGTTACCGACCGCCTGGCTGATACGGCTGCCAATGCCTTCATGAATATTCTTACCATCCTCCTCGGTATCTCAGTTGGTGCCTTTATGAGTGCCGCATCCTTTCTCAAAGCCGAGACCCTGATGATATTCGGTCTGGGGATAGCGGCTTTTGCTGCCTCTACCTTCTTCGGGGTTATCTTGGCCAAGCTCATGAACCTCTTTCTCAAAGAGAAGATTAACCCCATGATTGGTGCTGCCGGTGTCTCTGCCGTGCCTATGGCTGCCAGGGTAGTCCAGCGAATGGGACAGCAGGCTAATCCCCGTAACTTCCTCCTGATGCACGCCATGGGACCCAATATCGCCGGTGTTATTGGTACCGCCACCGCCGCCGGTATATTCCTGGGCGTACTGGGCTAGACTGTAATCAGCCAGTAAGAGGTATTCCCACTCGACAACTGAAGCCCGGTTGTTTTACCCTCTGAGATGGAGTAAAGTTACCCTATGAGGAAAACCAGCAGAGCCGCTGGTAGCACCGTGTTTGTCTGCCAGCAGTGCGGTAAGGAGAGCCTTAAGTGGCTGGGGCGCTGTCCCAACTGCCAGGCGTGGAATAGCTTTGTTGAAACCCGGATGACTCCCAAAGCCACTTCGCCGTCTGGCTCTCCGGTTAACGTACCTCAAGAGCTACCCCAGGTTGCTACGGATGCTCAGGACCGCTTCCCACTGCCCCTAAATGAGTTTAACCGGGTGCTGGGTGGCGGCGTTGTCCCCGGTTCCCTGGTGCTTATCGCCGGTGAACCGGGTATCGGCAAATCAACCATCTTACTTCAGGTCTCAGACCTCACCGCCCAGACACGAGGCAATGTGGTCTATATCTCCGGGGAGGAAACCCTCCGCCAGATTAAGCTAAGAGCCAAGCGCTTAAAGATAAGGGGCGATAAACTCTATCTTCTAGCGGAGACCAATCTTACGGTCATCCTGAATCAGGTTGAAGAATCATCGCCCAGCCTGCTGGTAATCGATTCCATTCAGACCGTTTATCTCCCCGAACTGGATACAACACCGGGCAGTATTACTCAGGTACGCGATTGTACCCTGGAGCTTATGCGCTGGGCAAAGCTCAGTGCCACCCCGGTTTTCATCACCGGACACGTGACTAAAGAGGGGGCTATCGCTGGGCCCCGGGTGCTGGAGCATATCGTTGATGCGGTGCTCTACCTCGAGGGTGAGTCTTTTAGCAGTCATCGCCTGCTGCGCTGTACCAAAAACCGCTTTGGCTCGACTAACGAGGTCGGCGTCTTCGAGATGAAAAGTGAAGGTCTGATCGAAGTAACCGACCCTTCGCAGGCTCTACTGTCACAGCGCCTTAGCCAGGCCGTCGGTTCCGTGGTGGTGCCCACCCTTGAGGGCAGTCGCCCCCTGCTGGTCGAGATTCAGGCACTAACCAACCCCACCAGCTTTGGCCTGCCGCGGCGCACCGCTAACGGCGTTGACTTCGGCCGGCTCCTGCTCATTACCGCGGTGCTGAGCCGGCGGGTCGGTCTGAAGCTCTCCAGCCAGGATATAATTGCTAATGTTACCGGCGGGCTTAGGGTCAGCGAGCCAGCCGCCGACCTGGGGATGGCACTGGCTATTGCCTCAAGCTACCGGGATAGGGCAGTTGACCCCGGCCTGGCGGCCGTGGGCGAGGTGGGCTTAAGCGGTGAGTTAAGATCTGCTCCCCAGCTGGAACGGCGGGTGAGAGAGGCCGCTCGACTGGGCTTCAAACGCTGCCTGGTACCAAAGACGGGGGCCAGGG
>CAZHRO010000175.1:0-2739 GCA_964535045.1 uncultured Dehalococcoidales bacterium
AACCGAAACTAAAGCTATCAATTGCCCCTACCTATCACACGAGTCGAGATGGACATATTCCCGAAGAACCGACACACTGGACGATAGATTGTGTAAGCATAAATGATACCCCCGTCATCATCGAAAGGTTCGGCATCTTGCCTCCATTTTCAGCTTATCCAACAGGTTTTTTCTCCAAGTTACTTGTAAAACACCTATTTCGATGTCCCCAAAGCAAATGGATAAGACTTGTAGTTGGACATCCACCCAGAACTCTCAAGCGAGCTGACAAAATCTCCGAAGAAATTCGAACAGGCGAGATAATTAAATTCTTACAAAAGTTCCAGTCTTACCGCTACGGCTTCAGATATTTCGTGCTCGACACTTATGGGAAATATCATAAACACAGAATACCGAAGTGGCAGATGGAAAAAATGCGCGAATTGCTATAACTTGAGACTGCAAACCAAAGGAGGTAAACTCTCATGGCAAAGGTCATTGTTGTTTATGAGTCCAAGTATGGGAACACAAAGCGTGCTGCCGAGACCATCATCGAGGGGATTACGGAGATTTCAAGGATAGAAGCTGTCCTCAGCGAGCCCAAAGCGGTTGACCTGAGCAGGCTCGCTGATTTCGATGCCATTGTAATAGGTTCGCCGATCCATATAGGTAACGCCACGAGGGGCATCCGCAAGTTTATCGATAAGCTCGGCAAGCTCGAGCTGGACGGCAAGCTGGTGGCGTTCTTCGATCTTCACATGAGTCCGGAGAGCGGGCGGGTTGTCGGCAAGCTGGAGAAGCAAATAGGCAAGAAGGCTCCCGGCCTGAAGATAGCCGTTCCCGGTTTGTCAATAAGGGTTAAAGGACTGAAAGGCCCCATTATCGAAGGGGAGCTCTCGAAGTGTAAGGAGTTCGGGAGCAAAATTGCCAGCCAGTTAAAAGGGTAGGCCTGAAATCAGCAGCCTACTCCGGTGGACTTCTTACAATAGAAACCTGTTAATCGCGGCGGCAACGCCGCCATGCTCAACATCAAGGGTGATGTAATCAGCAGCTGCCTTGGCTTTATCGGTGGCGTTGCCCATAGCCACGCCCAGACCAGCCGAAGCAAGCAGCGAGAGGTCATTATTACCATCCCCGATGGCGATAACCTCAGCCGGAGCTATGCCCAGATGTAAAGTCAGTGCTTCCAGGGCTCTACCTTTGGAAACCCCGGGGGCGACTACGTTAACAAAGATAACCTCGGGATAGCTGGGGGTAGTTACCCAGGAAAAGTGGAGACTGTCGCTGAACTCACGGTGGAAGCGCTCTACTTTAGCAGCCTCTTCCGGTGAAATAGCTACCAGCCCGGCTTTAATGATTCGCTCCCGCTCACAGAGCTTATCGAAATCCACCATGACCGGCGGGACACCAAAGAAATCACGGTGCACCATAGCCGACCACGTTTCGCGCTCGACAAAATAGCGAGTCGCCGAGTAGAGATCAATGCTCATCTCGTTAAGACGAGCGAATTCAATGGCCCGCCTCACCACTGCTCTATCTAGGGGTTGAGCATAGACCTCGCTCTGATGGGTGGGGCTATACACCAGAGCTCCGTCACAGAATACGTGATAACCATCCAGCGACAGCTCATTGAGAACCTCTGAGCAAGCCTGAAAGGCACGTCCCGTAGATAATGAAACCTTGATGCCTAAATCAGCAACTCTGGCTAGAGCCTCCCTATCTTCAGCCGAAATAGTCCCTTCCCTACCGACCAGCGTACCGTCTATATCCACAACCAAGAGTTTAAAGGAATTATCCGCCAATCTTGTTCCTCCCTGATACTCAAAGAGATTGAGATTAACCTTGTCTTGCTTTTACCGTCCCTGCTATAATAGCGACACCACCCGCCTATAAAAGCTGATAGCGACTGATGCGTGCTGACACCCTTGACTAACTAAGGGAGCCCGGTGAGCAAAACCAGAAGGGTTTACAATCACGCCTCTACGTATTATAATGCGTTTTACATTAAAAAACCAAATAGAGCCGACGTTCTTCGAGTATTCTCTAGCCCTCTTCTTACTGAAAGGTCTTATCTTCAGTGGAGTCTAACATCAGTAAACAGCTAGACGATATATTATCAAATTATGGGGGAGATAGTAGCAACCTCATCCCTATTCTTCAGGCAGCTCAGGAGAAGTTCGGCTACCTGCCTGAAGAGGTAATGGCCAGCATTGCCCACTTTCTCCACCTGCCACCCAGCACCATTTACGGCGTGAGCACCTTCTACGCCCAGTTCAAGCTCACCCCCACGGGCAGAAGAAGCGTCAAGGTATGCCGTGGCACCGCCTGCCATGTAAGAGGCGCCAGCCGAATTCTACAGGAGATAGAGAAAGAGCTTAATGTTAAGCCCGGGGAGACCACCGAAGACCTCGAGTATTCCCTGGAAACCATTGCCTGCTTTGGCTCCTGTGCCCTGGCCCCGGTTATGGTAATTGATAAGACCGTTTACGGCCGCATGACACCGCAGAGGGTGAAGCAAGTCCTGGCAGATAATCGATAGTCCCTTGGAGTGTAATGGCTGACTTCAACGAAATGCGAGCGCGGGCAATCTCAGAATGGGAGGCCCTCAAAAAAAGCGATAAACCGAGTATCTTGATCGGTGCCGCCACCTGCGGTCGAGCCGCGGGAGCTATTCCCGTGCTGGAAGCTATAACCGACACGCTAAGCCGCCGCAGTATTGAGGCCAATATCACCCAGGTCGGCTGCATTGGTATGTGCTAT
>CAZHRO010000176.1:0-2711 GCA_964535045.1 uncultured Dehalococcoidales bacterium
GCCGTCCGACCTCAGGTTGCTATTAGCCTGCCCGGGGATGTCCTTTTAAGTTAGAACTGCTACCCTAATAGTCCCAGGGGCAGGCGGTCGATATTTTTAAAAATCAGTCAGCCTGCCGCAGGTCAGGTCTGAGTTTCACAACCTCAGGATTTACCAGAGATACCGGGAAATAACCTCTAAACACCCGTGCGATCTCCTGAGCCGCTTTTTCCCCTACCAGTCTTGCGGAATTCTCGGAGTACCATGCGAGATGCGGAGTCAGGATAACGTTATTCATCTTGCGCAGCGGGTTATCGGTGGTGGGGGGTTCTTGGGTCATAACATCTAGAGCGGCAAAGGCAACTATCCCCCTTTCCAGCGCTTCGATTAGTGCCTGTTCATCCACTACCGGCCCCCGGGAGGTATTGATTAGCACCGCTGATGGTTTCATCATGGCAAATTCTCGCTTGGATATCATGCCGCGAGTTTCATTATTGAGGGGGGCGTGTATTGAGACGAAATCAGACGTGCTCAGTAGCTCCTCGAGGCTGACCAGCTGAACATCATACTCAGAAGCAAGCTCAACTGATACAAACGGGTCGTAAGCTTTTAGGTTAAGACCAAAGCACTTGGCTCTCTGCGCCACTGCCTTAGGTATTTTGCCAAACCCGACTAGACCTAGTGTACAGTTTTTCAGTGCGGGGACAGGCAGTAATTTCTTAAAATTCCAGCCTCCCGAACTTATCTGGTTTGCTCCCATGACTACCCTGCGTGCTGTACTTAAGAGTAATGCCATGGTATGATCAGCAACTTCGTCGGTGCAGTAGTCAGGCACGTTGGCTACGGGAATCCCCCTGGCGGTGGCCGCGCTGACATCGACACTGTCATAGCCAATGCCGCGCCGTACAATTACTCGACAGTGCTTTAGCGAGTTGATTACTTTAGCGGTTACCGGAATATAAACATTTATGACAGCGTCGGCGTCCTGAGTAAGTTCGATCAGGTCAGTCTCGGTCTTGGCATTACCATAGACCAGAGAGGCTCCAATTTCCTTCAAAATAGCCTCTTCAGGAATAACCGGACGCAGCAGATCCGTTGTGACTACCCTGTACATTCAAATCCCCCTTGATATCGTTAGAATATCTTCATCCAAGGCATAAGTTCAAGATAAGGGGCACCTCTCTAGTCAAGATAAGGGGCACCTCTCTAGCGTCAGCATGCCCAATATGACCCGGCTCACATATATGGAAGAGGTGAATACATACCATTCACGTCTTCCCAAGAGACCAGTGAGCGCGTTTATCTTCTGACTTCGTCAACGATTTTTTGGAACTCCTCCCTGCTTAGGGCACACCTTCGATCGAGTGCTCTTAACTTGACCTGATTCACAACTTCTTGAAGTTCGTCATCATTGAGTTCAATACCAAGTTCCTCAGCCCACAACAAAACATTATCTGCTCCACTCTTCTTGCCCATCAGTATTCGTGGTGACCGGTGGCCTACGAAAGCTGGGTGCACCGGGAAAAGCTCGGTTGGGTATTTATCATAGACATTCCGGTACCAGCTGGTTACAATCCCGGACTCTATATCATAAGCCATGTCACCTATGAACGGCCGATTAGCCGGAATATCTGTGCCCGAGAGTTCTTTCACGAGCGTAGAGAGTTCATTAAGCTTTTCATATTTAATGCCGGTGTCTATCCCATATAGAGTTAATAGTGCCAGGACCGTTTCCTCCATCGGAGTATTTCCCGTCCGTTCACCAATTCCGGTAACCGTAGTGTGAATTACCTCAGCCCCCGACATAACTGCCATTATACTATTCGCCACGGCGAGACCAAAATCAGCGTGGAAATGAACCTCTAGGGGCTTGCTGATCCTCTCTCGAACTCTCTTGGCAAAATAGGTAGCACCGTGTGGCGATAATACCCCGAAGGTGTCGACCAGTGTGAAGGCGTCCATGTGTCCCTCTTTGGCAACTCTTTCAATAAGTCTGAGGAACCAATCCATCTCAGCTCTGGTAGCATCAATGGTAAAAAACACGGTATATAGTCCCATCTCCTTAGCCAGGCTTGTCGCCTTGATAGACAGGTCAATCGCCTTCTCAAGCGGCCACTTGTAGGCGTACTGAATCAGGTGTTCACTTGACGGAATCTCAATTACGATGCCCTTGACACCGCAGTCGGCGGCTCTTTTTACATCGTCAACCATGCAACGTGAAAAACAAAAAATCTCTGGCCCCAGGTTCCTCTTCACAATCTCCTTTATCGCCGCCTCATCAGCGGCTGATACAGCCGGCATACCAGCCTCGATGCGGTGTACTCCTGCTTCAGCCAACTTCTCGGCGATGCGTACCTTATCGTCTTTTGTAAATGTAATGCCAGCCTGCTGTTCGCCGTCACGCAGAGTGACATCATGGATCTTTACTTTAGCTGGTGGAGTCAGGCCCTCAGTCACCTCTGCCACGTAGTTCCAGGGACTGACGAACCAATTTTCCGTTTTCCAAGGGGTCCCCCGAGTTGCTCTTTCCATCATACCTCCATTTTAATTTATTAGCAGATTTGCCAGTAATAATATCACAGGAAGAGAGGCGGCCCAAAATGGCACTATAATCCTTACCACGAAGATTTATCAAGCCCGATATAATCTCAATTTATGAGTAAGTCTCAACTACCTCGCTACCATTGAATCAGCATTACCCCAGGTAAGCTCAATCCCGCCGGTGTCATCCT
>CAZHRO010000177.1:0-2693 GCA_964535045.1 uncultured Dehalococcoidales bacterium
CCAGAATACGCAACAGCACTAGCCTCTCCATCAGCCGCATAGCCTCCGACCCCATCTCCCGCTCCCGGGCTTCGTACAATTTCTCCGCTTGCTCAATAAGCCTAGCCTCAACCTCAGCCGGCCTCATCCGGGAAAGGCTGCTGACATTCAGCTCAGGCGGCAGGGGGAGAATAGTACCCACCTCCTTGATTAAGCCCTCCAAATTCCAATCAGCTTCATTGTTGGCGGGGAGAAAATCCGCTACGGCACCCTGTATCTCACCCTTCACCATAGCAAGAATGTTTGCCCTGAGGTCGGCACCACTCAGAATCTTACGCCGCTCATCGTAGACAAGCTTGCGATGGGTGTTAACCACATCGTCATACTCCACCAGGTGCTTGCGGACATCAAAGTGATAACCCTCAACCCGCCTCTGCACATCCTCAATCGCCTTGTTAATAAACTTATTCTCAATAGGGGTATCCTGGTCCATACCCAGCCGCTCCAGAAGCCCCTTCATCCGCTCACCCCCAAAGCGGCGCGTAATCTCATCTTCCAACGACACATAAAAACGAGAGCTCCCCGGGTCACCCTGACGCCCCGACCGCCCTCGGAGCTGATTATCAATGCGCCGTGCCTCATGCCGCTCCGTTCCCAAGACATGAAGCCCGCCAATATCAACGACCTTATTATGCCTCTCCTCCCATTCCTCCCACTCCCGATTAGCCTCCTTAGGCGGCTCCTTCCCCCCGAGTACGATATCAACACCACGCCCCGCCATATTGGTGGCTACAGTAACCGCTCCCGGTTTACCCGCTTCGGCAATAATAGCCGCCTCCTTCTCGTGATACTTGGCATTAAGTACCTGATGCGGTACCCCCCGCTTCGTCAAACGCCTGCTCAGGTCTTCTGACTTTTCAATAGATACCGTACCCACCAGCACCGGGCGTCCCTCTTTATGAAGCTCCTCAATCTCACGCACTACCGCCCTAAACTTGGACTCCTCATCCTTGTAAATCCGGTCCGGGTGGTCCTCACGAATCATCGGCTTATTGGTTGGAATAACCACCACCTCAAGGTTATATATCTTGTGAAACTCCTCAGCCTCAGTAAGCGCGGTGCCGGTCATGCCCGCCAGCTTACCATACATTCGGAAATAGTTCTGAATGGTAACCGTGGCAAAGGTCTTGGTCTCCCGCTGCACCTTCACGCGCTCCTTGGCTTCAATAGCCTGATGCAGCCCCTCAGAGTAACGGCGCCCGAACATAAGTCGTCCCGTAAACTGGTCAACGATGATAACCTGCCCGTCCTTCACCACGTAGTCAACGTCTCGCCGATACAGGGCATGAGCCTTAAGAGCACTCTCCAGATGGCGAATCAACGAGTGGTTTGACGGGTCATAGAGGTTAGGCGACTTGAGTAATCCCTCACGCCGGAGCATCCTTTCCACATTACTAATTCCAGCCTCAGTCAGGTTGACAACACGTTCTTTTTCCTGAACGGTATAATCCTCGTCCGGCCTTAGTCGCGGAACAAGCTGGGCAAACACGGGATAAAGCCGCCCCGCCTCCTCATCGGGACCGCTGATAATCAGCGGAGTACGGGCCTCATCAATAAGCAGGTTATCCACCTCGTCAACAATGGCATACTTCAGCTCGCGCTGGACGCAGCGACGCAGGTCCACCACCATGTTATCTCTAAGATAATCAAAACCGAACTCGCTGCTGGTGCCGTAGGTAATATCCGCCAGGTAAGCTTCACGACGGGGAATGGGACGAAAATGGCGCCAGGGGTCCTTTTCCTTGCCTGAATCGTAGCTAGGGTCAAAGAGACGGGCCGGGGTAGGCTCGTCCGGACTCTGCATGGGATAAATGCTGGCCACGCTCACCCCCAGGGCATGATAAACAGGTGCCATCCAGTAAGGGTCGCGCCGCGCCAGGTAATCATTTACGGTAGCCAGGTGACACCCCCCACCGGTAAGGGCATTGAGATAAAGGGGAAGGGTCGCCACCAGAGTCTTCCCTTCACCCGTCTTCATCTCAGCAATCTTTCCCTGGTGAAGGACAATGCCCCCGATAAGCTGCACGTCATAGTGACGCTGGTTCAAAGTCCGCTTGGCAGCTTCCCTAACGGCAGCAAAAGCCTCGGGCAGAACCTCGTCCAGTTCGGCACCATCCTTCAGACGAGACCTAAACTCGTCCGTCTTGGCCCGAAGTTGCTCGTCGCTTAGTCTCTCGAAATCTGGCTCCAGGGCATTTATCCGCTCAACTATCGGCTGGAGCCGTTTGAGCTCCTTCTCATTAGAATCAGTAAGCCTGCTAAATAGTTTAAGCATCCTCTCTTCCTTTTATAAGTGACCTTGCTTTATCCGCCGTCTGTTCCCAGACCATAACCCTCACCTCACCCATCCCATCAACGGCAAAGGCATGTACCGAGCGGGCTGCGTTCGACCTCAAAAGACATGGTATCCCCCAGCTCTCCAGCAGGCTCCGGATAACCTGAGCCTCCATCTCTCCGCTCGCCCTATATACCTCTACCAGCTCCTCATTACTACTCAAACATAGCTCCTATAGAAAGCCCGGTATGGATGCGGTGTATCGCCTCTCCCAGGAGAGGTGCTATCGGCAGAATGGTAATCTTATCCAGCTTTTTGGTAATGTCCACCGGAATAGTATCGGTAACCACTACCTCCTTCACCGGACTCGAAGCTATTC
>CAZHRO010000178.1:0-1875 GCA_964535045.1 uncultured Dehalococcoidales bacterium
AGTTGCAAAGGCAGATTGTCGGTTGTCAGCGCTTACTGGCTTCCCCTTCCAGAACCACCAAACAGGGTGGGGATTTTCTGCCGGCGAAGTATCCGACCGTGGTATTATCTGAGGTGGAGAAAGGGCCGATTAAATCCAGCGGCAAATTGTCACCTGATATTGACAATCTGACCAGCAGAGATTAAAATCTCGCTCTAAGGGCTAAAACGCTTTGAAGTAGTTCTGTATAAGCGTAATGGGTAACATTCATTATAGGAGGTAAGCAGGATGGATCTTGGTCTCAAAGGCAAGGTAGCTCTAGTTACCGGTGCGTCAAGTGGTATTGGCCGTGCCGTTGCCTTATGTTTGGCTCAGGAAGGTGCCAACATAGTGGTTAACGGCAGAGATTCGGCAAGGGTTAAGGCGGTTGCTGGTGAGGTAAAAGATTATGGCGCTGACGCTCTTCCGGTGCTCGCTGACATTACCCTGGCAGATGGTGTAAAGAAGATGGTGGCGGACACTATTGATAGGTTTGGTCGGGTTGATATCCTGGTAAATAGCGCCGGCACGTCTCTGATAAGGGACCCCTTGAAACTTCCCGATGAGGAATTCAGGTATGAAATGGAACTCATGTTCTTCGCCGTGGTTCGTGCCTGCAACGAGGTCATCCCGCATATGAAGAAGACAGGTTGGGGTCGGATTATCAATATTTCCTCGGTATACGGTAAGCAGCCCGGAGGTCTTTTTGACTACGACGCCATCAAGGCGGCAGTGAATATGCTTACCAAGGATTTTGCTAACCTCTTAGCCAAGGATAACATCCTGGTGAATGCCGTCTGCCCGGGACCAATCCGGACGCCTCTGTGGGAAGCCCCTGGCGGCGGTGGTGACCAGCTGGGAAAGGTCTTGGGGATGTCAGGGAAAGAGGCTATGGCTTGGGTTGCTGAGCAGCACATACCGCTAGGGCACTTTGGCCTTCCGGAAGATATCGCTCATATGGTTGCTTTTTTGGCTTCGGATAAGGCGAATTTCGTTACCGGACAGGCGATTAACGTTGACGGTGGCATGGTAAAGGCCATCGTCTAAAGATAACCGCTGTCGTCAGATAAGTCTAGCTGTACCCAGTTATCATCTGTTAGGCAGTTGGTTGCCTGGCTGGCGGGAGGGTGTTACGATAAGAATATCGGTCGTCGTGGGAAAAAGTCAGGCTAGGGGGTAGGTGGGGATATGGTTCGTGGTTTTAAGAGGAGAAAACCGGGTGTTAAGCCAGCTACGGATAAGCGTGATACCCGGCCAGAACGCCGAGAGCCGACCGAAAAAGGTAAGAAAGAAACAAAGCTAAAGCGCCCCGGATTAGGTGGTTGGCAAAGGTTTTTCCGACGGGTGAGTCTCCCAAGGCGGAGGATTCCGTGGTGGATAAGGACCATGAGCTGGGGGGAGATTCCATGGTGGGGAAGAGCCTTTATCATTCTGGGTGGCATTGGAATCGGGCTTGCCATCTGGTTTGCAATTCAGCCAAGCTGTGCACCTTCACCTGCATACCGTCTTAGTGTAGCCGTTAGCCCCAGTGATAGCGGTCGGGTCAGCCTTAGTCCCAGTGAACGTGATTACAGTGAGGGTGCCCGGGTCACCCTGACGGCAAGCGCCCTGCCGGACTATGAGTTTGTCGGCTGGTCGGGGGATGCTTCGGGGACAAGCCCGGTAGTGACCGTTACCATGGACTCGGATAAAGAGGTAACTGCTAATTTCCGTATTCTCAGCTATTCCCTGACGACCTCAGTGAGTCCGCCGGAGGGGGGCACGGTAAGTCCGAGCGGCGGTATCTACGATATCGGGAGCCCGGTCACCCTGACGGCAAGCGCCCTGCCGGACTATGAGTTTGTCGGCTGGTCGGGG
>CAZHRO010000178.1:1975-2692 GCA_964535045.1 uncultured Dehalococcoidales bacterium
CTTCGGGGACAAGCCCGGTAGTGACCGTTACCATGGACTCGGATAAAGAGGTAACCGCTAATTTTGTAGCCACGGTGCAGGAAATAAGCTGCATTATGCCTACTGGAATTTCAGGCTCGGTCGTTACCTACTCTAACGAGCTCGAGCGGGGTGAGATTATCGAGGGCTTTGTAGAGCTTACCGGGGAGTACCACAGTCAGGACTGGAGTTTTGATTGGACCTTCGAGATAATCGACCCTGAGGGAAGAAACCTGGATTTCTGGAAGGGACATTGGGTAAAGAAGAACCACCATGACTTCAATTTCAGGGCGCAGTATGGCGGTTCCTACAAGATTATAGCACGACACAATAGCCGGTATGACAAAAGTCTCATTATTAAAATTAGACCTATGGGTTGGCAGTAAGGCGGCCCATGAGCAGGGCGAAAAACGGTTATGTCAGTGGTATATGGGCTGTGTCTAGCTGTGGGATTGCCTTAGTATCGGCACGATGTTTTGCCGTTTATCATGGTTTGCATTGTTGGTGACGCTTCGACGCTGATGTCCATCGTCGACTAATAATTATCCAATCGCCAGTGAAAGTGGCACAGTTTCAGGGCTTAAATTGACGGATACCTTCGGGACGCTACCCCCAATTACTATTCGGTGCCGGAACTGCTATAATATATTACACCATAACTGCCCTAAGTCACGCTGAACTGAGTCCGGGTCATGATTG
>CAZHRO010000179.1:0-2691 GCA_964535045.1 uncultured Dehalococcoidales bacterium
CTCCAGCTGGGTGCCATGGGCTTCGCTAATTCCATTATACCCGAATACCGGCATCTCAACCAGAAAATTACGCATGAGTAGAGAGGTACAAAACAGGGTAAACAACAGCTGTCTTGGTGACGATGGCTCAGTAGGGGGAAAATTAGGGCAGGAACGTTGACACCAGATTTAGTGATAACCAGGACCCGTAACCGATGAGTCCTGAGATTACGGCTACCAGTATAGGCACCAGCAGCTTAGGCCTCTCCCATGGCAGACGGGATGCCCCTGAGCTGACGCGGCTGGCTTCGAGAGTAAGATGCTCAAGTACCCTATCCTTTACCTCAGGCGGCGGTACTACCGGCTCACAAGCCGCTTTAAGTAGCCTTCCAATATCCTCTTCGCTGTCAGAATTCATCGTTATTGCCTTCTTGCTGACTAACATTCCCCTATTACTTTTGTCGCTCTTACCCGTCTTTATCCCTCATTTTGTGTCGTGAGCTTGTTTCGCAGCGCTCTTCGAGCCCGGCTTAGCAGCCCCTCAACTGACTTTGGCGAGCGTCCCATAACCCAGCATATCTCCGAGACCGGCATTTCCTCAACATACTTAAGCAGAAGCACCTGTTGATAGTGTAAGGGCAGGCTCGACATTACTTTCTGAATGGCCTGCTTTGTTTCCTCAGACTTCACTGTCTCGGTAGGGGATGGTTCGCTGGCGTGATTCTTCAGAGACTCAGTTTCGTGCTTGGCCCTTCGCTTCTGCCGGCGGTAGAAGTCAGCCACCTTTCTGTTGGCGATGCTATAAAGCCAGGTGTAAACCTTGCTCCGACCACGGAATTTGCCGATCGACTTCAAAGCTGCCAGGAAGGTTTCCTGGACGATATCCTGAACTGCGTCATGGTCTCTGGCTACCTGATGAGAAACCAGCGAATAGATGCGGTCGAAATAAGCGTTGTACAGCTCTACTACAGCATCGGGCTCGCCGCTCATTATCTTCTCGATAAGTTCATTATCTTTACTATCAAAATCTTTGGGCTCCGTGTCATGCATCGCAACTGCCCTGCACCTCGGCTCTGGGGAGTTAATTCCACTGGTATGGCTAATATAATAACACACCTTGTCAAGAGAAAGAAGAGAAAGATAGGGGGAAATACCCTGTCTAGATGAATTTTACAGGTTGAGGGAGTGGATAGCTAAAGTGAGATTTTGGCTATCGGTATTAACCGGGGGCGTGGCGTTGAGTAAGGGATGGTTATTTGACCTGAGACAGAAACAGATTCCGGGCGGTGAGAAAGCCGCCTGAACCTGCTGGTAGCTTCAGTAATTGGGCTAGGTCCCCAGCCTGGTCAGATCAGCTTCCTGGCAACCAGACTCAATTATTGCCCGAACCTCGTCGTTACATCTGCCGTTGCCGTTGACATCAGTAACGACATCAAAAAGCAGGGCAGCCATTCCGCTTACATAGGCACAGGCAAAGGAGGTACCGCTCTTATAGCCGTACTCATTGTCGGGAAGCGTGGAGTAGATGTCAAAACCAGGGGCCAGCACATCGACCCAATCACCGTGATTTGATAGCAAGGCTAGTTCACCGTCCTGGTTCGTTGCCCCTACGGCAAGGCAATTCTCGTAGTAAGCGGGATAGGCTGGTGAGCTGGTGCCACTGTTACCGGCGGCGGCTATGATCAGGCTCCCGTGACTCCAAGCATAGTCTACCGCCTTTTCCAAATCAGGCGAAGGCTCGCCAATCTCGATGCTTATATTTAGGACACTGGCTCCATTATCTACCGCCCAGATAATGCCTTCAGCCAGAGCTGTTGCCCGGCACCTCCCGGCGTCGTCGGCCACCTTGACGTTTAGCAGGGAGCAGCCGGAGGCCACACCCAGCTCGCTGTCTTTAGCCGCAATAATCCCGGCAACAGGGGTGCCGTGCCCATAAATATCATCCGGCGTGGGGCTCTCCGTGAAGTTAGCTTCGGCTATTATCTGACCACAGAGTTCTTCGTGATTCTGGTCAATGCCCGTATCCAGGATAGCTACTACTGCCTCCTGGTTTCCACCCTCAATCTTCCGCAGCCTGGACACCTCGGTCTCACTCAAAGCTGGCTGCTTATCAATGTGCGTTTCATTTAAAGTTGGAGGTTCAGGTTGATTGTCTCCGCCAGATGGTATCGGGTCAGTCGCGACCGTTAAGCCAGTTTCGGCTGGCTCTGACTGCTCGTATACTTTATCATCATCATCGATAAAGGCTGAAGCCGGTATTGCCCGGGTAGAACATAGTACGTTCTCAGTGTCCTTTGCAAGCGCATCTTCATTATCTGGTACGGAGAGCGCCCAGATAGCAACACTAAGCAACAGTATAATCAGTAAATTACGCCTTCTCATCCCTTATAATTCTTGCTCAATGCCACCTTTATTAGAATCGCCCATTAGGGGCACAGCGGGGGCTGAATTAGTATTACGGATTTAGGGCTACTACTTTTGAGGGATTTTCCGCTAAATGACGACTAAATAAATAGAGGCAGAAAACAGAAGGGATACCTTAGTAGGATTTTTATGAAACCTATACGGCATTTTTACAGTCATTTAATCCCGGCAGCCTAAGATAAGGTATCCGGCTGAGCGAGAAGAGCTCGAGGTGGAGATTAATAAACTAAGGCAAAGGACGTTATGAAAAGAGTAATATTATCCCTGGTCACGGTGACTACACTGGTA
>CAZHRO010000180.1:0-2689 GCA_964535045.1 uncultured Dehalococcoidales bacterium
GCTGGAACTCGTGAAATCTCAGTTCCCTCACCTTAAAGTAGAGGTATCAACGATAGCTCATGTTAACAGCGTCGCCCGGGCCAAGTTCTTTGAATCCCTCGGCGCCGATGCTATTATGCTGGACTCTAACATTAACCGAGACTTCAAACTACTAAGAGCCATCAGAAACACAGTAAGGTGTGAGCTCGGGGTATTAACCAACAGTAGCTGTCTTTATCAATGTCCTTACGAGTACTATCACAACAATACGCTGGGACATGCCAGCCAAAACCACAATCAGCTAAACGGCTTCTACATGGACTACTGTGTGCTTCACTGCTCGTTGAGCAACTTCACTGATACCTCGCAATTTATTAAGGCTCGCTGGATAAGGCCGGAAGACATACATATTTATCAGGAACTGGGGATCGACTTCTTCAAGGTTGGCGGCCGGGCTATGCCTACAGAGTGGATAATAAATGCGACTGAAGCATATGCATCGCTCCACTACCCCGGAAATCTACACGATATCCTGAACAACTTCAGTCCGAAGACTCGGAGCGTCGCCTCCAACCTATCAAGCACACAAATCGCGACCATAGCTTCGCTACCAAAGGTCTATATTGATAATCAGGCTCTGGAGGGCTTTATCAACTTCTTCGAGAAACAGGACTGCCTATCTGGATGCAGCCGCTGTAATTACTGCCAGGAAGTAGCGGACAGAGTAGTTAAAATCGACCGCGCTGAGGCTGATAAATACGCTTCCGTACTCAGAAAGCTCCTCGGCGACCTCGCAAACAGCAACATCTTTGAAGCCAGAGACTCCCGCACGGTTAGCAGGATTAGCACCAGGGTATAGTCCCAAGGTCAGCCGCCAAAAAACCCTATCGGCCATCTTCCACTGGCCCTTTAGTTCAGATCATACCAAGCACAGCAGATAGGGGGCAGAATGTAAGGAATCCAGTCTCGCCCCTCTTTACCAAATATCTTGGGGTCATAACGCCATACCAAGTCTAAAGGTTCTGCAATTGGCTGATATTCCTTATACACTTCCAATCACCCCTCAGGGCTATCTTGTCCCCCACTGAAAGCGGATACCTGCAGGATGCTTCGGGTTCGATTCCAAAGGTATGCGTACCGTTCCCTATCAGACATAATGAACCATCTCAAACGAAACAGGATTCGCCCCAAGTAATTAATAATTTCCGTCTTCACAGTATCACCCTCCCTACTGTATGTTATAACGAAACACGCGGCCCAAGGTTAGGGCAAGGTCGAAATGTCAGTGCGTAAGATTTGATATAATGGTTGGATTGGCATGGATAATACCGTAAATAAACGGACTGTCTTAACCACCGTAGCCCTAAGCACTTTCCTGGCCGGTTTCACCGGCTCTTCGATTACTATTGCGCTTCCCTCAATTGGGAGGGAGCTTGAGATGGACGCCGTTCTGCTGGGCTGGGTAGCCACCGCCTACATCTTAGCCTCAGCGTCACTACTTCTACCCTTCGGGCGGCTCTCTGATATCTACGGCAGAAAGAGGATTTTTACCTATGGCATGGTAATCTATATCATCGCATCCTTTATCTTCCTATTTGTTCCTTCGGCGAGGATACTCATTTCCCTGCGGGTACTCCAGGGCATCGGGGGTGCTATGATATTCAGCACCGTAGTCGCCATTGTGACTTCGGTCTTTCCTGTCGGGGAGCGAGGCAAAGCCCTCGGCATAATCACGGCTATGACCTATCTGGGTCTGAGCCTGGGCCCTGTCTTAGGCGGAGTAATAACTCAACACCTTGGTTGGCGAAACATCTTCTTAGTTACCGTCCCATTAGGGATAATCGCAATCGCCCTTCTTTTGAAAAAGGTACCGGGAGAGTGGGCCGAGGCGAAAAGCGAGAAATTTGACTTTACAGGCTCACTGGTCTACAGCTTGTCTCTCATCGGAATAATATATGGCTTCACCCTACTTCCCAAAATGCTGGGGATAGGTCTGGTGGTATCGGGTATTTGGGGTATCCTTATTTTTGTGAAACGTGAGAGTGGGGCCGAGCACCCCCTTCTCGATGTAAATCTGTTCAGGAATAACCGGGTCTTTGTCTTCTCCAATCTGGCGCTACTCCTCAACTACAGCGCGTCCTTCTCCGTAAGTTTCCTGATGAGCCTCTATCTCCAGTACATAAAGGGGCTTAGCCCTCAAGAGGCTGGGTTGGTCCTGGTTGCCATGCCCGCAATTCAGGCCAGTTTTTCCCCGGTTGCCGGCAGGCTCTCCGACCGAATCGAGCCGCGCATCCTGGCATCGATAGGAATTGGGCTCATCACGACCGGGCTGGCCCTCTTCATTTCTCTAAAAGAAAATACCAGCTGGGGGTTTATCATCGGTACTCTAATCACCATTGGCCTTGGCTTCGCCTTTTTTGCATCTCCTAACACCAATGCCATTATGAGCTCGGTTCGGGAGAGGCTTTATGGAGTGGCCTCAGCAACCCTAGCCACCATGCGTCAGGTCGGCATGATGTTCAGTATGGGAATCGCCATGCTGCTGCTTGCCCTTTACCTCGGGCGAGTGAAGATTACCCCTGAATACCATCCGCTGTTTTTAAATACCATCAGAACCGCCTTCATAATCTTTACCGCTCTCGGCTCGGCCGGCATCTTCGCCTCGCTGTTCAGGGGCAACACACGCTGAAGGCATCGGGTAATCAAACCG
>CAZHRO010000181.1:0-2679 GCA_964535045.1 uncultured Dehalococcoidales bacterium
CCGTTTCGTGAGGCAGGGAAACAGAATCAGCGCTGATGACAATCTTGCTCATCACTACCTCCCCTTTGCGGTATCGGTTGGTCAACCCTTGTTATTCGTTGCGGGGTTAGCTAGGTCCGGCGCACTGCTGGCTTGACCCGCTGGGCCTCACCCAGAACGTTGGTGATGAAATCCAGGGGCAACTTGCATATTCTGGCGATATTCATGACGGCCTCCCTGAGGACGTTGCTCAGATACCAGTGAGGCTTGCTGTTGGCGAGTAGGGTAGCAAAGGCGCTTTGCAGTTCCTCGATGGAGGCATCTTCCTCATAGAGTTCGAGGCAGTTCTCACAATTGGCCGCGATATCAATGAGGTCGCGCAGGTTATGCTGCAGCGGGGTTCCCTGCCGCTCGAAAAATCGTTTGGCGCGCTCAAGCTGGTCTTTATCAACCTTAAAGCTGTAAACGGTTAATTCACTCATTAGTCTTCCTCCTGCAAACTAAGCCAGTCTTTCGGGCAATGGAGAGTAGTGCTACGAAAATTATTACTCTCGGTATACTTTTTGTCAAGTCTCTGGGAATTTCTGGGACAGGTCGGCGGTGGCAGGCGTCGCTTGGCATAACGTGGTTAATAGATTGACCTTTAGAGTACTATTGAGTATAATCCGAAGTGGAGGGTTGGTGTCTGGATTGAATTGAGAGGCGGGCGAAGTTGCACGAGGCTTGCGGTGTTTTTGGTATCTATGCCCCGAATGAAGATGTAGCTCGGCTTACCTTCTTTGCTCTATTTGCTCTCCAGCATCGTGGTCAGGAGAGTGCCGGTATTGCCACCACTGATGGCAAAGGGCTCCAAGTCTGTGCTGATATGGGTCTGGTATCCCAGGTATTCAGTGAAGAGTCATTAAGCCAGCTTAGCGGGGATATTGCCATTGGTCATAATCGTTATTCTACCCGAGGTTCCAGTCGGAGAAGTAATGTTCAACCGCTCATCGTTGGTGGAGGCTCAAATGCGATTGCTCTAGCCCACAACGGAAATATCATTAACGCTAAGTACCTGTATCAAGAGCTCTGTGGTCAGGGCTATACCTTCCATTCGTCCACTGATAGCGAGGTTATTGCCAACCTCATCCTCTCTGCCCCCGGTAAAGATTGGGTAACCAGGATAAAGTATGCTATGAACCGACTTCAGGGGGCATACTCACTCACCATTATTGCGAATCATACCCTCTTTGGAGTTCGTGACCCGCTCGGGGTGCGCCCCCTCTGCCTGGGGACTATTAACGGTGGCTGGGTCATCGCCTCAGAGAGTTGTGCCCTCGACCATATCGGTGCCAGCTTTGTGCGGGAGATTGAGCCGGGTGAGATACTCTCTATTAACGATGGCGGTATTGATAGCAACCGTGTAAGTTCGGCTGGACGGGCGCTGTGTATTTTCGAGTATATCTATTTTGCCCGTCCCGATAGTGTGATTAATGGTCGGCTGCTTTATCAGGCCAGGCAGGCAATGGGTGCCGGTCTGGCCGAGGAGTATCCGGTGGATGCCGACCTGGTCATGGGGATTCCGGACTCGGCAACTGCAGCGGGTGTTGGTTATGCCTTGCGGTCGGGTATCCCTCTGGGTGAAGGGCTGATTAAGAACCGCTATGTCGGGCGCACCTTCATTGAACCTCACCAGCGTATCAGGGACCTGGGCGTTAAGCTGAAGTTTAACCCCCTGCCCGAGATCTTATCCGGTAGGCGGGTGGTAGTGGTTGATGATAGCATTGTGCGTGGTACTACTACCCCCAAAGTGGTGAACCTGCTGAGGCGAGCGGGAGCTAAAGAGGTGCATATGCGAATCTGCGCACCGCCGCTCCGCTACCCCTGCTTCTTTGGCGTGGATATGGCTACCCGCCGGGAGCTGATTGCCGCACGTAAAACGGTACCGGAGATCAGGGACTTTATCGGTGCTGACTCGCTGGGTTACTTGAGCATAGGGGGATTGATTAAGGCAGTGGCCCTTCCTAAAGACATTTTCTGCCTTGCCTGTTTCACGGGTAACTACCCGATACCGGTTCAGCTTGAAATGGATAAGCTGGCGCTGGAGACCGGGGCCGTCGGCTAGCAGATTCCTGCCAATGCAAAATAGACCGGGCAGTGGTAGAAGGGATAGGTCCACCTGCGGGAATTCCCTCTCTAAGATGTGGGAAGACTCCAAATTTTGACTGGTCGTCCCCTATTGTAGTTGAGCGCAATCTTTGGTAATCTGTGAGGAGCAGGTTTTCCTTACCGAGGGGGGGTAAATGAACGAAGCCTACACCCGGGCCGGGGTCAATATCAACGCTGCGGCTAAGGCTAAGAAGCTGATAGGTAAGCTTGCTCAGGCTACCCTCTGCCCTGAGGTTCTCAGCGGCGTTGGCTTTTTTGGGGGGCTTTTTGAGTTTAAAGGCTATCACCAGCCGGTGCTGGTCTCCAGCGTTGATGGAGTCGGCACCAAGCTGAAGATTGCCTCGGCTCTAGAGAGGCACGATACGATTGGTGTTGATATCGTTAACCATTGTGTCAATGACATACTCACCTGCGGTGCCGAGCCGCTTTTCTTTCTGGACTATATTGCCATGGGTAAGCTGGTGGCGGAGAAGGTAGCGGCTATTGCACAGGGGCTGGCGCAGGCCTGTCGTGAGGTTGGCTGCGCCCTTATCGGGGGAGAGACGGCTGAGA
>CAZHRO010000182.1:0-2653 GCA_964535045.1 uncultured Dehalococcoidales bacterium
TACATAAGCTGCTGGCGACAGATAGCCCAGCTTAGCCTGTCACCGCATTGACTGCCGCGGTAGGCGTTACGCAGTAGACCTTTCTCTGGCTTCCTGATGGTTACCGCTTGCAGCGGAGACTGGCTGGCCAGGTTCCGGCCAGGTTCCGGATCGGCCTCCCGATTTGACCGCTTCGGTCAAAAATCACGAGAGGTCTTTACCTATATAGTGATATCATTGCGGGGGGACTAAGCAGGAAAGTCTTTTCTAAGCTCATCAAGCTCGTCAAGCAGGTTCTCCTCAAAGATTACTTCCACGGCCCATCTGGCACCGTTGCCTACAATTTCCGGGCATACCGTAGTGTGACCACCAGCCTTTTCCATTTTGCGATATTCATCTGGATCCACAATCCAAAAAGGTCGCCCATATACTTTGGTCATAATGTCCCGGCAAATCACGGTTCCATATTTGTCAATAAACTTTTTATGCAGTGCACGACCAATCTCAAAACTCCGAAAGCGATCTGTTTCCTCCGCCACAAAATTGTCTATAGGCCGCCCCTTAAGCAGGCCAATGATAAGCAATCCACCGTAGTAAGCACCGCAGCCAGAATCACCGAAAATTGCCCCGCCACCACCGAGAGGCGTTGACGCCTTGAAAACACGGTCATCTCTGAAACCAAGGGTTTCCATTATTGCAGCCACGGTACTCTGGCTGCAGTCGCGTTCGTGACTCTCGTGGTAGTAGCCAAGCTCATAGGCTCTTTTAGCTAACCTGTCCTTGTCCTCTTGTCTAAACACGTTTAATCCCTCCTCTATTTTTCTTACCGCACGAGGTAAGCTTTCGGTTCGATGCGCGAGCCTCGACTCCTCAATCCGTAAAGAGACGTATCAATATAGAGAGCCCGCGAGCTGATTAGGCACCGGGGTTTAGAACACGCCCGACAAATAGAATTGTCCCAGTCTCAATATCACGAATCAGAAAGATGAACGGATGGTCAATATTAACGGTCACTGGCTTCTCCGGTATAGCAGTTAAGCCAACAATTACTGCGGTGGCAGCAGCCGCTTCCGTTCCAGCCTCATCCACCGAGACAAACGCCTTATGAACGACCTCCGTGATAAACAGTTCTCGGTTACCGGTCATATCTGAGAAATCAGCGTCCGGCGAAAAAGCAACCGGCATGCCCATCTCCGATAGAGTGTCCTTAAGAGTGAAGCCAGACTCGAATTCAAACTTTGGCATCGTAAGGTCTACTTCTTTACGTTCCAGCTTACCAAGAATCGCATTTAGCCTTTCCAGATCTAACGAGGCTTCGAAGGCATCAAATTGATTACGGTGGGGAAGCAGTATCACCATGGATAGCTCATGACCATCATAAGGTAGTTCGACAGCCTGATAGCTATCACCCTCAGCATAGCCAAATGATTCGGTCTGCCTCATCATCGGCACCACTACTTCATCCCCGCCGAGTAGGTGAAAGGTGTCCTCACTGGTTGCGTCCTCGCCAAACGGGAATGCCCAGGCCGCATTGAAATAGATGGCGTTGGTTAAGACAAGACGGGTCAGTTCGTTTATCAGACCCTGCGGAATGAGGTCTTCAATCTTACCCTCAGTCTGTTCGCTTACCCAATCGTTAATGGTAATACGAGACTCCTCAGGGGCTTCTATGAAATCGAGTATTCTGAGTCCAGCACCGTAGTTTTCGGCAAGCACGTCGAGGAAATCGGTAAGGAATCTGTAATCCTTCTGGCCCCAGATAGCATTAACAACATTGAGCCTGAAACCTTCACTATCCTTACCCGCCGCGCCTTCACCGCGCCTAGCGAGTTCGATATCAAGGCTATTGAAAGCGGGATGTAGCCGATCCTGTGGAAGACCGAAATGCAGAGCGTCAGCCATCTGCTCTTCTGTTTCCCCACTAGCACCAGCGTAGGTCATAGCCAGCGCCAGTGATATGCTATATGGAGAGTAGAATAGATTGCCATCCCTCGTTCTCAATTGCTGATAAAGGTCAAGAGCGAAGGCGCTATTATCGCTAACTAGGCTATCGAGGTCACCTTCAGTCACGCAGGGCGACGTAACTCTGAGTTTATCCGAATGTAAAACGCTAGCTACTGCCGGGCTTGTTGCTGGCTGGGCGCAACCGGCCAACCCAATCATCAGGATTGCCACTGAAGTGAAGACTATTACCTTTTTCATCTCAATAACCTCTCCCATTAGAGTTACTAACTGATATTATAACGTGAAACTTGACCCCGGGTTAGCAGTATGCGCAACCAAGTGAGAGGTACACTCAAAAGGTGAGGAAATAGCTAGCGGCAGCGAGCACTCTTCGTTTACCTGCAGAGTTTGTTCCCTCAATTCCCTCCCGAATTGTGGCCAATCTAGCGGGGATAGCGGATGGGTTCGGCCCCTATGTTCTTCTCGTCATAATGGGTTGGTTCCCAGATAGTACGCAGTGGCCTAGTATCAATGTAGTTAAAGGCGCCTTTGCATTCGGGTGGACCGTGACGCCCGCTCTGCAGGCTGGGGAAGCCCTGCTTAACCAGTATCCCTGCAATCTCATCGACATCATCAACGAAGAAGTTCACGTGGTGGAGCCCCTCCCCGCGCTCATCCAGAAAATCCTGATAGACAGAGTCTCCCTCAACCGGCTGGCATAGTTCCAACT
>CAZHRO010000183.1:0-2649 GCA_964535045.1 uncultured Dehalococcoidales bacterium
TTGCTTGCCAGCAGGAGTAACTTCCCTAAATCCTTGTCTGACATTCTGCCTACCATAGGCAAAAGCTGCTTTACCACCTGCTTTACGGCGAATTCTTTTATTGCCATTGCATCCTCCTTTTAAATTATTCTGAAGCTACCCGAAATAAAGCGTTGCCACTGTCATAATCCCGGCGCTTGATAGCGGAATAGTGAGGTTGTCGTCAACAGGGATAGGCAAAAGCTCAACTATCGTGGCTGAAACCGCCCCGACTATAGCTACTGGCAGAGCTATGGTCTGGCTTATCTTGGTCATCAGCACCCCTACTAGCAGGCATGAGACCAGACAAGCAAGGCTCCCCTCCAGGCTTTTATGGAATATTATTCGTTTGCCAAACTTCTCCCCGATTATCGTAGCCATAAGGTCACCGATAGAAACAAAGAGAAGCGATGTAATAGCCACATATTTATCGAAGAAGAGAAAGACGGCCAGAGAGGCAATAAGAAAGTAGGTGGTCCCTATCGGTCGGAACCGCTCTTCCTCCTTCAATATTACTCCCAGGTGTGATGTCATCCATTTGTTTACCTTGGCGTTATTAAGCCTTACTATCTCCCAGGCGACGAAGACGCCGGTCATTGCTCCAAGTGTTATCAGCAGTACCTCCTTTGGAACAAAGAAGGCCAAGATAGGGAAAAACGAGCCACCCAGCAGATGCCATAGTCTTCTCCACGGTTTAGTCTTCATATTGCTCTTCTCAATAACTCCAGGAAATGAACTGTTCGCCTCACTTTTCATCATAGGCGGCAAAGACCAGTGACGCATTATGACCACCGAAACCAAAGGAATTAGATAGCACTGTTCTGACTTCTTTCTGCCATGCTACATTGGGCACATAGTCAAGGTCGCACTCGGGGTCAGGATTTTCCAGGTTGATTGTCGGTGGAATAATGCCGTTATTTATTATTAGCACGGCTACAGCCGAACTAATTGCTCCGGCAGCACCTATCAGATGCCCAAGCATAGATTTGTTGGCGCTGATGGGAACTTCATAGGCATATTCACCAAAGAGAGATTTAATTGCCCGCGTCTCGATAGCATCGTTAAGCCTCGTACTGGTTCCATGAGCATTGATGCAGTCAATTTCTTGAGGTTTCAAGTGTGCCTGTTGTAGCGCCAATCGCATTGCCCGCTCTATGTTTTCGCCACTCTCGGGCGGTTCGGTGAAATGGTAGGCATCGGCTGTAGCTCCGTAGCCTACCAACTCCGCCAGTATCGGAGCCCCTCGTTTGAGAGCAAAGTCCAGACTTTCCAGGACAAGCACCGCCGCGCCTTCCCCCATAACGAATCCATTACGCCCGACATCAAAGGGCCGGGATGCCTTCTTGGGGTCGTTGTTTCTGGTGGAGAGAGCTCGCATGTTACTAAAGCCGGCGATACCAATGGGGGTGATAACTGCCTCACTGCCGCCAGCCAGTATCACCTCGGCATCGCCCTGCCGTATGGTGGTAAAGGCACTGCCAATAGAGTGTGCGCCGCTGGCGCAGGCTGATGATACGCTATAATTAGGCCCTTTAGCCCCGATATGAATCGACACCTGTCCCGAAGCCATGTCGGAAATCATAGTCGGAATAAGGAAAGGACTTACCCGGCTTGGCCCCTCGTCATATAGAACCCTGAATTGCTGGGACAGGGTTGTCAGCCCTCCCATACCGCTGCCGATAATCACACCAACCTCGTATCCGTTGGAACTATCGATTTTCAAACGGGCGTTCCCAGCCGCCTCAAGGCTGGCGGCAATAGCAAACTGGGTAAAGCGATCAGTATGCCGCACTCGTTTACGGTCAATATATTGGAGAGGGTCAAAATCTTTAACCTCGGCGGCAATTCTTACATCGAAATCGCTGGTGTCGAAAAGGGTTATGTAGTCTACCCCTGACTTGCCAGCAATAAGTGCTTGCCATGTTGTGGGTGCATTCAGCCCCAGAGGACTTACGATGCCTATCCCGGTAACAACAACTCTATTGTCCATTGCCACTCTTTTATCACCCCATTACTTGAACTCATGCGGCAAGTCCCATGCCGTAGAAGATGGCTCCCCCGACCACCAGCCCAATAAGAAAACCGGTTACCGTCTGTGCTGGCGTATGTTCACCAAGCTGGTAGCGGGAAAGACCCAAGGTGGGTATCAGTAGAAAGCTCACGAGAGAGATTGGCCCGAAGAGAACGTATAGAGAGAGCAGCATGCTAGTGACCATTGCCAGGTGAAAACTAGCCCGATACCTGAGGTTTACCAGGGTTACCACGAACATAACGGTGGTAACTCCGAGAATTATAACAAGGAGATTCCTTGGTGCATTGAGGTAATGAAGAATCAGGGCGGTGGGGATGCCGAAAAGACCCGTGGTAATAAAGATCTCCCTTGGTTTGTCGCGGAAAAGAGAGCGGGAGATTTTCTGCCGATTCCCACCTCGTGACCACATCGAGGCTCTTATTTTTGCATAAAGAGAAGGAAACACGATTGCTGGGACATAGGCAAGTAGCGTCCATTTAATATACTCAGGAGGCTTGCTTACGCTCTGGTAAGCCGCTAGACCGAGCACTGGAACCAGGACTGACCAGGGGTGAAGGATATTAGAGACCAGTTTGGCTCTTTTCAGGGTTATATTGCTG
>CAZHRO010000184.1:0-2646 GCA_964535045.1 uncultured Dehalococcoidales bacterium
GCCGTACTGCCCGTATAGCACTTATGAGTTCCCGTAGGGGCACGTTCTTGAGCAAATACCCGGCCGCTCCGGCTTCCAGGGCCGACAGCGCGTAGGGATAGTAGCCATAAGCGCTGAGGACCAGCACTGACGTATTGGGCAGGTCAGCCTTGATACGCCGGGTAGCCTCAATCCCGTTCAGTTCCGGCATGGTAACATCCATAACTACAACATCGGGCTTAAGCTCGCCGGCAAGCCGCACTGCCTCCTTACCATCGCTGGCAATGCCTACAGGGATCAGGTCAGCCTCATCATCTAGGAGTCGAGTCAGTCCTTGAGAGAAAGGAGGATGGTCATCAGCAATGAGTACCCTGATAATCTTCTTTTCTGCCTTAGTCAAGCTTACTCACCTCTCCTTAGTTTACCATATGCCTGCGCAGAATGACATGTGGATTAACGCAACAATTAGTGAGGAGGGTGGCAGGATCTATTGAACAAGAACGCTTCATTGAATGCCAAGCTATGCATGAAATAGTGTGCCCACATTCGGCGAAAGATGGTGTGCTGGCGGATAAAATCAAAAGACATCTGGCCTAGAATTAGAGTAAGGGATATGAGGAACACTCAGCAAAAACCTACGGAAAACCGTGCCTATGTGCTCATTGATGCCGAGGAAAGCAAAGCATCGGAGGTGGCAGCAATCTTGCACAATAGGTCAGGGATCACTATGGCCGATGTTGTCAACGGGCCGTATCGGGTGATTGCCGTGGTCGAAGATAGCAATATTTCGGCGATAGCCAAGACTATACTCATAGACATAAAGAAGCTCAGTGGGGTGAGGGACATCATTGTTTACCTGGCAACGCCAGACGAACGGGCTAATCACTTGTCCCCCTCCACTAAGGTAACCCAGTGATGGTAAAGATAGCACAGTTTTTAAGGAAACAAATTCTGTCGATCAATATCGCCTATCTGCGCAAATGGCTGCTGGTTGGATGCCTGGTGGGGATAGTAGCCGGACTGGGTTCTATTGCCTTCTTCTCGGCTATAACCTGGGCAACAAAGCTCTTCTTGGGGCAGGGAGCAGGATTTATCCCGCCGGCACCGGTTGGTGAGGGGCAGACAGTGGTCACCGAAATTACCAGGCGCTGGATGATCCCGGTAATTACCACCCTCGGTGGGCTTATCGCCGGTCTCATTGTGTACAAGCTTGCACCAGAGGCTGAAGGCCACGGCACTGACGCTGCTATTGAGGCCTTCCATCAAAAAGAGGGGCTGATACGGGCTCGGGTTCCGCTAATTAAAATGGTGGCTTCAGCTATAACCATCGGCTCCGGCGGCAGCGCTGGACGAGAGGGCCCAACTGCTCAAATCGCGGCTGGCTTCGGTTCGCTATTAGGTCGGCTTCTCAAGCTAACTGTTCAAGAACGGCGAATTGCCGTAGCCGCCGGGATTGGCGCTGGCATAGGCTCCATATTTAGAGCGCCACTGGGTGGTGCTATTCTCAGCATTGAGATTCTCTACCTTGAAGGTTTTGAGGTAGGCGCGCTGGTTCCTTCATTCATCGCCTCTATTGTAGGCTACACCATCTTCAGTAGCTGGGCTGGTCACGTCCCCATATTCGGTGCCCACTATGGCATTACGTTCGATGACCCCTACTCTCTTATCTACTATGTCGTTCTGGGTCTGGTCTGTGGTGGCGTAGGAATACTCTACCCCCGCTGTTTCTACGGCTTCAGAGATTTCTTCCGCTCGCTTAAGATTCCCAACTACTTCAAGCCAGCCATCGGCGGGCTAGCGGTAGGGCTTATAGGTCTTTTCCTGCCACAGGTGCTCGGAATGGGCTACGGCTGGCTCCAGATTGTCATGGAACCGCAGGTAATCATTCCCGTGGGCCTCATGATTATCCTCATTTTTGCCAAAATAGTAGCCACTTCTCTCTCCATAGGCTCCGGTGGCAGCGGCGGTGTCTTTGCTCCGGGGCTATTCATTGGAGGTATGCTGGGCGCTGCCATCTGGTTGGGATTGCATGGCTTTGCCCCGCACATGCCGTTGACTCCTGAACCCTTCGTTGTGATAGGTATGATGGCACTCTTTGGGGGAGTAGCTCACGCCCCGCTGGCAGTGATGTTCATGGTGGGTGAGATGGCTGGGAGCTACACTATGCTGGCACCAGCCATGATAGCGGTGGGCATTTCCTATGCCATCGTGGGACGCAACACCATCTACGAAAGTCAGGTCGAGTCTCCAGCCAAGTCCCCAGCTCACCGCTACGAATATTTCCAGCCCCTTCTTGCCCAGTTGAAGGTGAGGGATGCTATGCGAGCCGATATCACCCCGGTAACCACGGAGGACAGTCTGGAGCAAGTAGAGATTCATTTTCTTTCCAGCAACGCACGGGCGGTACCAGTTGTAGACTTTCAATCCGATAATCTGGTGGGCCTTGTATCTCGCCCAGATATTATTCGTCTTCAAGGCCGAAATGGCATGAAGGTGAAAGACTTCATGTCAACCAATGTAGTTACCATTACTCCTGAGGATTCGCTTGATATCGTAATGGAGCTTTTTAGTAATCCTGAGGTCTCAAGTCTGCCAGTGATGGAGAAAACCAACAGAGGCACAAAGGTTGTAGGAATGATAAGCCGAGCCGATATTGCCCGAGTCTAC
>CAZHRO010000185.1:0-2619 GCA_964535045.1 uncultured Dehalococcoidales bacterium
CAGAACTACGATCTGAGTAGCAGATGGTAATTCCTCACTTTTTATTTCGATTTCGCTGGTATCTAGACAGTTCACATTCTCCTTACCCCTGAGAAACTTGTCGACACCGGCTATCGGGAAGCTGCACTTACCGTCTCTATAGTGCATGGGTACAATAACCTTTGGCTTAAGCCGGCCACATAACTCCGTAGCTACTTCAGCGTTAATAGTAAACACGCCACCCACGGGCAAGAGTAGTACATCTACCGGGCCTATTTCGCTAACCTGCTCATCGCTGAGCTGGTGACCCAGGTCACCCAGGTGGCAGACCTTTACTCCATCAACTTCAAAACAAAACATGATATTCTTACCACGCTCTTTACCCCCTACGTTATCATGGAAAGAAGCAATCCCTCTAAACCTTACTCCCTCAATATCTGCCTCTCCTATCTTTCTAAGTATCTGAGGGTTACCCCGAACAGCCGCCACGTTGTTATGGTCAAAGTGCTCATGGCTTACCGTAACGATATCAGCGCTCTCCCTTATCTCACCATAGCTTAAACCACCCCCGGTTTCATAGGGGTCGGTGATTATCCTTATGCCGCTGTCTGAGGTGATTAGGAAAGACGCCAGTCCCAGCCATCTGATCTTCATAGTCAAATCCCCCCTATTTCGATTATAATGACTATATTAACAGAAAGGTTGCTGAATCCGCCAGTATACACCCCATATCCAGATTATCCAAGTGACCTGTGCGAAGCTCCTGCTTAGTGACCTGCAGGTGGAAGATTCATCTACACCGTGTCTTGCAGTCAAGCAAGAAGCGACTCACGTAAACCTGAAGCTTCGCCTCGAATTTCCAGGTAATACCACAACACGGTAAGGGGGGTAACCGTTTACATGCCTCGGACTGTCATATTCTGTGCTCTTCTAGTTGGGGTTGCCATGTGGGCGCCAATCTTCTGCGTTCCTCCGATGGAACCTCTCCTAAAAGAACAGCTTCTACTCACTCATACCCAAACCAGCCTGCTTCTCAGTATACCGGTACTGATGCTGGTGGCGACAGCTATTCCGGCCGGTATTGTAAGTGACCGCATCGGTATTAAGAAGGCTACCGGTATAGGTCTCACAGTAATGGCTACCGGTGCCGTTTTGCGGGGTACGGCTGGCGACTTCTCGAGCCTGCTTGGCTTTACCTTCATCTATGGTTTCGGATTTGGCTGGGTCTTCCCTAATCTGCCAAAGGTGGTGAGCACCTATGTGGGGAAAGAGAAGGCCGGTGTGGCTATGGGTATAGTCAATTCCGGATTTCCTATAGGCACCGCATTAGGGCTGGCGCTTACAGTACCAGTAGTCCTACCCATAGCTGAAACCTACCAGGGTGTTTTTCTGGTGTGGAGCATTCCTACCTTGATAGCTGTGGGATTCTGGTGGATTCTCATTAGAGAACCTCAGGCAAGGTTTAGTCATATCGAAGAGCCGACAACCTCTGTCACCGGTTTTCGCCATGCCTTACTGAACAGACACCTTTGGTTAGTAGCGGGATTGATGTTCCTACATCAGTTTTTCATGTGGAATTGGACTGGATGGGCACCGGTAATGATGGTTTTGAAAGGTGCGTCCCCCAACCTGGCGGGAATTATTGCCTCAATTACTATCTGGGCGGTTCTCCCGACTTTTCTCTTAATGCCAAGACTCTCTCACAGGATTGGCTTGAGAAAACCTTTTCTGTGGATTCCCTCAATCGTCTTAGCAGTTACATCCTGGGCGGCACAATATGTCACCGTGTCCGCGAGCTGGTATCTTATGGCACTTGTGGGTGTGGCAGCCGGTACCAGGTTTATTACCCTGCTAACGCTGCCAGTAGAAATGATGCACGAAAGGGAGGTGGGAATAACAAGCGGAATGGTGTTATCCATTGGATTTGCCGGTGGAGTAATTGGTCCGTTAGTAGGAGGACACATATTGGATACTACTCAGACCCTTGACCTATCCCTTATGATTCTGGTGGGTATTTCGCTGGTTAGTGCCTTCCTGGCATCGAGAATCCCCGAGACAGGACCTAGATATAAAACCTGAGAGGCTACAGACACCACTCAGCCATGCCAATATCCCAAGCCCTCTCGGGCTAAAGCAGTATTCCGTGAAGCCCTTGCGGAGTCTCATCGATGTCTGCATACGGCGTAAATCCCAACCTATCCCTTGAAGATAGCTAAAGGTGAGAAGCGCTATGTCAGCCACTCTTTCACCGGGAATATACGGCACATCATTGACAATCCGCACTACATATGCATTAATTATGCTAGTTGTCACCGTAGAAAGCTTGGCGCGAGGACTAAATGGAGATGAAGGCAATTCTCATCGCTGATGACGAATCCAGCATCAGGTTGATGGTGGGCAGCATGCTGAGTAAAGATTATCTTGTTCTTGAGGCAAGTGACGGGCAGGAGGCAATAGATATCGCTCGTGCTCAGAGGCCAGACCTCATCTTGATGGATATCATGATGCCTAACGTGGATGGCTATTCTGCTTGTCACGCAATTAAAAAAGATAGGATAACCAGTGCTATACCAGTGGTGATGGTTACTGCCCTGGGCCAGGAACTCAATCAGAAGTTTGCCAGACAAACGGGGGCTGATG
>CAZHRO010000186.1:0-2615 GCA_964535045.1 uncultured Dehalococcoidales bacterium
CCAGATATGGCAATCAGCCCGCAAGAGGAGCAAGGAACTGCTGGAGGCAATGGACACGTCCAAGCTGGAACTATTTGTCGAGGCACTTGAGGCGATGCATCAAGCCGCGCTGGCAGAAGGCAGGATAGCTGAACGAAGCTAGAACTAAGATGGGAATAGAATGGGAAACTTCAAGCTAGCTTTATTCCTGGCTTTTAAATCAATATTCAAAGGGAATCGGTGGGCAGTTGTCCTGATTGTCCTAGTGATGTCCCTAAGCTTTGCCAATTTGCTACTGACCCCCTCTATTCTAACAGGAGTCACCGATACCTTGAACCGGCAACAGATAGAGACGCTTTATGGCAATATCGTTATCGACCCTCCGCCCGACAAGTATTATTTAAATCGCGCCAGCCGGATTGAGAAGAAAATAGAGCAAATACCAGGGGTCATTGGTGTCTCGGCCCGCCTGAACTATACAGCCCTTATAGAATATGACTGGAGCAAGAAGGATTCACCCTCAGACAAAGGGAAAAGTGGCAACTGGGCGGTTATCGGCATTGACCCTACCTGCGAGGTGAATGTAACCTCCATTCATCAGCATATCATCGAGGGTAGCTACCTCGATGCCGATGACCGGGATGAGATTCTGCTCGGCATAGAAATCGCCGGTGGCGAAAAAGCGCAGACAGCACCTTTTCTGACCCTCCAGGGCGTGAAGGTCGGTGATAAAGTACGTCTAACCTATCCTAACGGTGTCCAGCGCGAGTACCGGGTGAAAGGCATCTTTCAAGCACGAGAGATGGCCCAAGCAGACCGTTCGGCTTTTGTCACCAAGAGCGAGATGGCGTCGGTTATGGGAAGAGCGCTCTACAGCGACCGTGCCAGCCAGATGCTGGTCAGCATCGAACAGCCGGGCGCAGAGAGATGGTTTATTGAGGAAATCCAGGCGCTCGGTATTGATGGCGAGGTCAGAAGCTGGCGCGAATACGGCGGTGCTATAGGCGGTATTGTATCTAGTTTCGACGTAATAGCTTCTCTAATCAATGCTATCGGCCTCGTGGTGGCTGGCATTGTCATGTTTATTGTTATCTACATCAATGTGATAAACAGAAAGAGACAAATCGGCATCCTTAGAGCCCTCGGTATCAAGAGAGGGGTTATTATCGGCTCTTACCTCACTCAGGCATTATTCTACGCTGTTGTTGGTATAGTCCTCGGGGGGCTGGTATTCGGCTATGGGATTCAGCCCTATTTTGCCCTGCATCCGCTGGACCTTGCCATCGGGCAGGTAAGCCTGGTTATAAAGTCGATGGCGGTGCAGAGTGCCGTCTTCGGGATGATTGCAGCGGCTATCCTTGCCGGGCTTCTCCCGGTGCTGAGTATTACCAGACAGGGCATTATTCAGGCGATATGGGGGACCTAGCTCATGATTGTGGTGAATAATCTTCATAAAATCTATGGACATGGCTCAGCGGCTACCCATGCTTTGAAGGGTATCAACCTGGAGGTTTACCCCGGGGAATTCATCGCCATAATGGGCAGAAGTGGTTCAGGCAAATCGACCCTGCTTCACATCTTGGGTCTTCTCGACACGCCCACGCATGGTGAGTTTTTCATCGAAGGCAAAGACATGCTTAAACTGACGGAGGCGGAGAAAGCCAGATTCCGACTAGAAAAGCTCGGTTATGTCTTCCAGGAGTATTCACTTCTTCCAGAGCTGACAATTTTGGAAAATGTTTATGTGCCGGCTTTGTCTTTGGGTAGAGAGAACAACCATAAAAAGCGGGCTATTGAGCTCCTGGAGATAGTTGGTCTGGGAGAGCGGCTCAAACACTATCCAAATCAGGTATCCGGTGGTGAGCAGCAGCGGGCAGCCGTCGCACGTGCGTTGATAAACCGACCGAAGATCCTGTTTGCCGACGAGCCCACAGCAAGCCTGGATCTCACCTCATCCAGAGTCGTGCTGGAGCTTTTCAGGAAGCTCAATAAGGAGTTAGGACAGACCATTATCATGGTAACGCACGAGCCGGAAGATGAAAAATATGTAGACCGGGTCGTCTGGCTGAAAGATGGCCTCGTTGAGAAAGTGGATAAACACAGCGCAGAGGCAGTAAATAAACAACCGTTGCAACTCGATTTACTAAAGATATAAGAGATAGGTAAATGTGCTTCCACACCATGGAGCTATGACATTCAAATCAAAACTGCCCCGATCCTAGCTGAAGATTCACACTTCCGACTTGCATTACATTGTCCACGGGCGCCTCCGTTTGCACCTTCTGGGTGCGTTTCTTCTCAGCTACACTGCAGCTAAAAAGGAGGTGCTTTTGTATCTGCTTCCCCTTCTATGACAACACCTCTACGCATTATTTGGGTTCATAGACCACGATAGCTTTGGTCATGGCAATGCCGCCATCGGTTGCGATTTTTTGGTTAGCTGGCAGGAATTGTAACCCCCGTCAGGTAATTATCAATAGTCAGGAGAAATCTTGAAGCCGTGTCCGAAGTAACTATAGTAGCAGGTGCGGGGTGGTATGGAATTACGTATGTGGCGCTGAGCTTGCCGGTGTTTGGCAGCGAGAGCACTTCCTCTAGAAGGTAAACCGCTCGGTAACAATTTGATGTCGCGGCAC
>CAZHRO010000187.1:0-2611 GCA_964535045.1 uncultured Dehalococcoidales bacterium
AGGATACCGATTTCGTCTGGCTTGAGCGTTTCGTCAAGGCGTTTGGCGATGGATTCATTTCTCTTTTTACCTGCTTCAATATACGATTGATAGATTGTACTGAGCACCTTCTGGTTTTGTAGCCCTATCGCCAGGCACCGGCTCCAGTCCATGAACGCGGTCAGAGTATCGCTGTCTTCTGTCGCCTGTAGTTGCCCGCCCTCTTCTATCTTCTTCTTGATTATCTTATAGCTTTCCTCATTCAAATCTTTGATTGCCTCAAGCCCTTCTTTATCGCCAGCTGCCGCTAGTTCATGATATATCTTCTGAATTGACCCCAGCTTGAGTTCCAGTTCTTCTATCTGTTTTTCCACTTGTTTCCAGTACTGTCCAAGTTTTTCCAGGTAATCACCAGGAGAATCCATTCCCTTAAAAACTAGAGGTACAAAGAATAGCTTTCTTTCCTTCTTAAAGTCATCGGTTGATGGTTTTGTTATCTTCGCAACCTTTTCAGGCATATTCACCACCTCCTCTTTGTAATCTCATTCCGGGCGCGGTTACGGTGTTGATTCGGGGCGTTTGCCCAGTGTAACCTCAATCTCCACATGTTCCCTGTTTCGTAGCATGCCGAGCGATACTTTCTGCCCCGGCTTGAACTCATGCAATCTAAGCTGCAGGTCTTCCACACTACCTACCTGTTTACCCTCAACAGCTACGATAATGTCACCCCCGACCAGTATCTGCCGCCCTTCTACCTCCACGGGCTTGTAGCTGCCTCTAACCCCCGCCTTATCCGCGGGGCTACCACTGTAAACCTGCTCTACCAGCACTCCCTTCTGGTCAGAAGGAACTCCCATAGCTTCGGCTATTTCCGATGTAAGCGTTAAGCCCAGAATACCCAGCCAGGCACGGCTGGTCTGCTGTTCGGCTGGCTCGGATTGCCCCTTCTGTCCCGGCCGGGCGGCCAGCGTGACCTTTACCTCCGTACTTTTTTCCTGCCGGAGCAAAGTGAGGGTAACCGTCTGACCTACCTCGGTGGCACGGGCAAGGTAGGTCACCAGGTCACCGAAATCCTTTACCGGCTGTCCGTCTATGGCGGTAATCACATCGCCCCCCACACGCACCTCCTCGCCATCGATGGTTACCTGGCGGTCGCTACCCTTCAACCCAGCTTCATCCGCCGGGCTTCCCGGGATGACATCAACAACGAGGGCACCGCGCTGAGTGGGTTCAAGATTCATCGCTTCTGCTAGTTCCGGGCTGAGGGAGATACCGCTGATGCCCAGCCACGGGTGCTCATAGTAGCCATCCTCTATCAGGCTGGGCACAACCTTCTTCACGATAGCCGACGGGACAGCAAAGCCAATGCCGGCATTGGCCCCGGATGATGAGATAATCGCCGACGTTACCCCAATAACCCTGCCGTTACGGTCTACGAGGACACCCCCGGAGTTACCCGGGTTGATGGGGGCATCCGTCTGGATGACATCAGGGATGCTGTAGCTGGAGCTACCGGATTCGCTATCGGTCGGCAAAAGCCTTCCCAGGGCGCTGACAAAACCCACCGTCATCGTACCTTCTAGCCCGTAGGGATTGCCGATGGCCACTGCCAGTTGCCCCACTCTTAGCTTGGTTGAGTCGGCAAGCTCTACCGGTCGGAGCTGTTCCGGTGGAACGTCAACCCTGATGACAGCCAGGTCGCTATCCGCATCAGTACCCACCACCTCACCCGGAACTGTAGTTCCGTCGTGGAAGGTCACTGAAATACGGTCGGCACCGGAGACGACGTGATTATTGGTCACGATATGCCCCTCTTTATCCCAGACGAAGCCAGAGCCTAAGCCCTTCGAGTAGTACTCCTGTGGCCCCTGGGGAAAGGGAAAGCTGAATCCGGGAAAACCCGGTATCTCAGGCAGAGTTGGAAACATGACCTCCTGCTTCTGGACAACGCGGATGTTCACCACCGAGGGGCTGACCTGGGTGTAAATCTGCTCTAAAATTGCCTCGATATCGGTTGTGGTGGTCACAGGTGGGGATGGTGAAACCACCTCTGGAACGGTACTTGCCGATGGAGTCGGTGCCATTGCTGGCGTAGCCTGAGGGGTACACCCTCCAACCACAAGCAGAATAACCAGTAGTATACTGATAAGCCATCCGTACCGTTTCATCATTCTACCTCCTCCTTACTCATATTAGCTTTTTGGAGTCGCTTCATTAACAGCCAGCAGTCGCTGGAGTCTCTTTCTGCATTCCGCGTTTGATGATTCCATTAACGGGGAACAATACTCCATTGTTATAGCATCGTTTCTTAAGGCAGCGGCAAAAGCCATGCAGGTGGCATAGCCGCATTTCTTGCAGTTTGTTTTCGGCAGGAGTCTGTAGATATCGAGCACTTTAGGCGGCTCTTTCCCAGTGAAATCTGGAGTGATGCTATCTTTCTCCTGCCACACCTTATTTACCATGCCGACTACCTCAGAGATTATCTGCTTCGCTTCCTCATTGTCTTCAACGGGAGCAGCCGTGATTTCAAAAGGGCGGAAGGCGTAGCGACGCTCACCGTTCCTCCAGATTAGAGCTCTTGCCTCATGGTAATACTGGCAGCCTTGCAGCCTGGCATTGAGGTAAGGCAGCA
>CAZHRO010000188.1:0-2611 GCA_964535045.1 uncultured Dehalococcoidales bacterium
CTCTGGCGTGGCGGAGCATACTCTCCGGCAACATAATGATGTGGGCTCGGGGGATAAGCGAGTTCGGTGCCGTTATCATCCTTGCCTATCATCCCATGATTGCCCCTATCCTTATCTACGAAAGATTTGAGACCTACGGGCTTGCCTACTCTCGTCCGGTAGCAGTGTTACTTATTATCATAAGCCTCATTATTTTTATCGTCCTCAGAACTCTTGTCTATCGAGGGGAAAAGAAATGATAGCGGTGAGGAATCTCTGTGTTGAGCTGGGGGATTTTATCCTCCGCGATACCAATCTGGATATCGAGGTTGGGGAGTATTTTATCATTCTGGGGCCTACCGGAGCGGGCAAAACGGTGCTGCTTGAATCTATCGCCGGGCTCTATGCGCCCCAAAGGGGGCAGATATTCCTTCACGGTCGGGAGATAACCAGACTCGAGCCGGAAAAAAGAGGCATCAGCATTGTCTATCAGGACCAGGCGCTATTTCCCCACCTCAGTGTTGAGGACAACGTCACCTTTGGCCTGAGGCTGCGCAGGAAAAGCCGTGCCGAAATAAAGGAGTCTCTGGATTGGTTGGTTAACCTGCTGGGTATATCCCACCTCCTCCATCGAAGACCAGACACCCTCAGCGGCGGTGAGAAGCAGAAGGTGGCTTTAGCCCGGGCGCTCAGCATTAAGCCGCAGCTGCTCCTCCTCGATGAGCCGCTCAGTGCCCTTGACCCTGAGAACCGCGAGTATGTCCAGAGTGAGCTGCGCCGTATCCATGACCGATTGCAGGTCACCACTATCCACGTTACCCACGATTTCGAGGAAGCGATTGCCCTTGGTGACCGAATCGCCGTTATCGGCGACGGGTGTATTCAGCAGACAGGCACCGCGGAGCAGATATTCCGCCAACCAAATTCTGAGTTTGTGGCTCGTTTTGCCATGGTAAGAAATATATTTTCCGGAGAGGTAGTTGATGGGGAGGGCGAAAATGTTACCTTTACTACTGATACTACTGAATGTGTCAGGATTGCCGTAGTGACTGATATCAGGGGCAGGTGCCATGCGTCTCTTCGTCCGGAAGATATCCTGGTTTCCCATGCTCCCTTTCCTTCCAGTGCCCGCAATTCCTTCTCGGGTGTGATTACCAGCATCGTCGATAAAGGCTCGGTACTGTATCTGACTGTTACCCTGCCCCCAGATTTTACCTGCCTGGTAACGCGTAATTCATTCGATGCCATGGGGCTGGGAAAAGGTCAAAAAATTTACATAACCTTTAAGGCCTCAGCAGTTCACGTCTTCTAATTATGGAAAGAATGTTTACGTGCAATACAGGCTCGTCTGATTTACAGATATGGACACTATAAATAATAAGGAAGCTTATGCGAAAAGCATGCGTTTTAAAAAGAAATCTACCCAATTAGGGTTGGCCCTGTCCGTGGTGCTTATTTTGACGCTGTCTGCTGGCTGTGCCGGTGCGGTTACCGAACCAGAACCGGAACCGCAGGTTTCCGGCACGTTACCTATCTACCATGCCGGTAGCCTGACTATCCCCTTTAACCAAATCAGTGAGGAATTCAACCGGCTCTACCCCGATGTCGAGGTATTCCTTGAGGGAGCGGGTAGTGCCACCACCATTCGCAAGGTTACCGAGCTTCAGAAAGAGGGTGGTGTTATTGGCTCGGCAGATTATACCCTGATTCCCGAGCTTATGTTTCCTGAGTATGCTGATTGGTATATCATATTTGCTTCTAATCAGATGTGCCTTGCCTATACCGACCAGTCGCAGTTTGCTGGTGAGATTGACACTGATAACTGGTATGAGATACTGCAGCGTGATGGCGTAACCCATGGTCGCAGCGATCCGGATCAGGACCCGTGTGGTTACCGGACACTGATGGTCTGGCAGCTCGCTGAGGCACATTATGATGTGCCTGGTTTATATGATGCCCTCTATGAGGCTGAAGGCGACCTGATGCGGCCGAAGTCGGTTGAGCTTATTGCACTGCTTGAGTCAGGAG
This sequence comes from uncultured Dehalococcoidales bacterium, assembly GCA_964535045.1. GTDB lineage: Bacteria > Chloroflexota > Dehalococcoidia > Dehalococcoidales > UBA5760 > UBA5760. Next base: position 2,008 of record CAZHRO010000188.1, read on the forward strand.
ACCTGGACTATGCCTTTGAGTACTCATCAGTGGCAGCTCAGCATAACCTGAGCTATCTGGTATTACCGCCTGAAATTAACCTGGCCGACGAGTCATTTAAGGATTTCTATGCTACGGCTGAGGTGGAGATTGCCGGTAAGGAGCCGGGGACTATAATCACTAAAAGGGGTAAGCCCATAGTCTATGGGGTGACCATCCCCTCCAATTTCCCCGATAAAGAGCTGGCCATTGCCTGGATTGATTTCTTGCTGAGTGAGGATGGTATGGCTATCATGAAGGCTAACGGTCAGCCGCCGGTGATACCAGCGCTAACTAATGACAAGAGTAAAATCCCTACCGAGTTACAGAAATATGTGGTTGAGGTTGACTAGCTGGCTTAGCGGCTGTAAATTGACAAGCTGGTGAGGTTATAATATATTAAATTAGTCTCGAGTGGCAGCGTAGCTCAGTGGCAGAGCAGGGGACTCATAAGCCCTTGGTCGCTGGTTCAAATCCAGCCGCTGCCACAGCAAATTTGAACCAGCCATATCCTACCCCTGTCTACCATCTCAGTCAATCCCTTTAGGCAGCCGGTGCTTCTTCTATGAATTCCAGCCTGATCGGC
>CAZHRO010000189.1:0-2607 GCA_964535045.1 uncultured Dehalococcoidales bacterium
CCTTAATGTGGTCGGATTGGATGAGGCAGGCAGAGCGCTGGTCTATGTACCACTGGGATCGCTCTTTGGAATGTCATTACCGAGGTAGAAGAATGAGTTTGCTAACGAAGGGAATAAATAGGCTCTCCCAGCTTGAGATAGATGCCGACAAAGACTGGCGAGCCAGGGAGATAGCCAACCTGAGGGCCATCGCCACAGGTATGGCGCACGGTGATGTTCTCTTCCGTGGCGCCAACATCTTGGAGCGGCTCACCGCCGATGCCGGCAAGGGCTACAACTTTCTGAGGAGTCGTGGCCCAGGGTTGTCTCCTGTCTGGCAGGATATCGAGAGTTTGGTGCAATATATGACGGGTGCTCTCAACCGGGCGGCAGCCTTCGATTTATCAATTCCTGCACCAGCGGTAACTCAACTGACTCAGCAGGCTTCAAGCCCGCCGGGAAGGACGGCGACCGGGGTACTAACTCCACCCGAGCCAGAAATCACGCTCAATACCCTCACCGGTCACGGTGGTGCAGTGGACTCATCACCTTCGCTGGATATCCCGGCCCCGGATATCTCGGGGCAGGCAGCGATTGGCGCGCCGCTCGGGGGAGCCGTGGCCGATGACGGTGGAGCCCAGACCGATGAAACGAACGAAGCCAACAATGATATCGCCGATGATATGACTCTCCTACCGTCAACTCCAGCAGTGGATGATGCCTACTATTTCGGGTATCCATCACTCTGGAACTGGCTTGAACTCAGGATGGGCACTGCCGGCATCGGTACCTGGGATATCGTCTGGGAATACTGGAACAGCACTACCTGGAATCTTCTTTCAGATGTTGATGACGGCACGAGCGGCTTTCGGGTAACTGGAAACAGGCTGGTGACGTTTACAAGGCCGCCGGACTGGGCGCAGACAACGGTTGGCGGCATCGCCGCCCAGTACTGGATAAGGGCAAGGATATCAGCTTATACCTCAGTTGTCACCCAGCCGAAAGGGACCAGAGCCTTTGCCTGGATCAAGCAATAAGGAGTCTGACTATGGATCCGATAGAAGAAACTCGCTATGAGCAATTAAGAAAACTGGGCCAGGAACTGCACATTCCCATCTCTGAGACTTTTTGGGAGCTCGAAGTAAGGGATAAAAGCGGGAAGGTCATTCAATGGTTGAAACAACGAAGCCATAGCTGGGTAAGGAATGCTTACAATCACATGTTTAGCCAGCTTGCCGGCAAGAACGCAAGCAGCGGCTCATTCGGGCCTGGTGCGCTGAGTATCAAGGACACGGCCGGCTCGATAAGGCATGCCTCCGGTCCGATCGGTCAAAGCAACTCTAATCTTGACAGTACGACATACGGTTATCGCGGTCCGGCCGGTGAGGACAGCTGGGGCATTCAGGTGGGGTCCGGTACCAATCCCGAAAGCTTTGAAGACTACATGCTTCAGTCCAGGATCGCCAACGGTGTAAATGCAGGGCAGCTAAGCTACATCGAGCAAGACCCCCACAGTGTAAGTTATGACCCGGCTACGAGAGTTCTCTCCAATGCAATGGTCAGGTATTTCAACAACAACAGTGGGGGAGACATCGAGGTCAACGAGGTCGGGCTGGTTATGAACCAGCCCCAGGGCGGTAGCATCGTCTACGGGAAGCGTCTTCAGGCACGCGACAAGCTGGCTGCAACGGTGACCGTACCGGATACCGGACAGCTGAAAGTCACCTACACCGTTCAGCTTACTTATCCGGCTTAAGGAGTGAAAGGCATGGCAGACGAAGAGAAACTATACGAACAGCTAAGGAAACTGGGGCAGAAACTGCATATCCCTGCTCCGGAAGCCTTCTGGGAAACGGAGGTCAGGGATAGTAAGGGCAGGATAATCCAGCGGCACAAACAGAGAAGCCACAGCTGGGTGAGAAACGCCTACAACATGATGTTCTGCTACCTGGCCGGTAAAGACCTCGATAACGGCTCCTTCGGAGCCGGATACCTCAGCCTGAAGGATACCGGCGGCTCTGTACGCTATGGCAACAGCCCTGTCTGTCTGGGCCGAGCAGTATCAACGGATACTACCTCCTGGGGCTACCGTGGCCCGGCGGGTAATGACGACTACGGCATACTGGTTGGCAACGGGACAAACCCAGAAGACTTTGATAGCCATTTCGTGCATTCCAAGATTTCCAACGGGACCGGAGCCGGTCAGCTCACCTACGTCGAGTCGGAAGGCCATACAATTACCTGGAATCCCGGCACGCTGACCATGAAGAATGGGCTTGCCAGGTTTTTCAACAATAACTCTGGAGGAGATGTAAGCGTCAACGAGGTGGCGCTGGTGTTGCGTGGCTACCAGCCAGGCAGTAGCGTTCCGTATAACTACATGACGGCCCGTGACCTGCTGGCATCCACCATAACCGTACCGGATACGGGGCAGCTCAAGGTGACCTATACGGTTCAGCTTACATATCCTGCTTAGGAGAAACAAATGGCGCAGTATGCTGACATCATCGAAATAGTAGCACCGGCTGAAGCCACCCAGGGCAACCGGGTTGATATTACCGTCCGGGTGAAAAACACCTACTCTTCGGCCATCGGCATTATGGTCGGCGGTGCGCTGGAGTACGGCGT
>CAZHRO010000190.1:0-2605 GCA_964535045.1 uncultured Dehalococcoidales bacterium
CATTCAGATTAGGGGTGATTTGGTTGCCTCTTGCATCCTTTCAGGATTTAGCATAGAATAAAAAACGCAACGGGTGATTCGGTAGGCACAATACTCTCGTGGTATGAGTGGGGCGACGTAGCCAAGTGGTTAAGGCGGCGGTCTGCAAAACCGCTATTCACCGGTTCGAATCCGGTCGTCGCCTCCAATTCTTTTGCCGGGGTGGCGGAATCGGCAGACGCAGCGGACTTAAAATTCCGGGCCAGATTACCCCCTCTGTCCATTACTGGGTGTTATGATGCCGAAATCAGGCGGCCTACTTCATAGCCTTGACTGCTATCTCAGCGGCGTTGGCCAGATGATAGGCAATGGGTGACGCTGTTAGGGCCGGGTGAGTCCCCATTTGAAAGAGGGCCATCTCATGAGCGGTAGCCGAGTGCTGAATACAGGCCCCAATCAGGTTCATTAGCTCACCGATGCTGCTGCCTCCCGATGCGCTACCACCGAGCAGTAATCCCTTCTCCTTACAAAAGACTAGCTTCAGCTTTACATTTGATGCTCCCGGCATACTGCCCGGATGCCTGTCCGGTCCTGCTGATTCACCGATTACCACGTTGAATCCTTCCCTTATAGCTGCGGCCTCTCCCAAGCCGGCACAGCCAAAGGCCCGTTCGCCGACTATGGTGCAGAAGACTCCAACGGCGCCAGGATTTGAGTAGCAGATGCCGTAGAGATTTGCTCCGGCTACCCTGGCCTCGCCGGTAGCGATGGAGGCGAGCATAAGACGACTCAACCTACCGCTAAAGAATGAGACCTTCTCAGCACAGTCACCGCAGGCAAATATATTCTCATCGCTTAAAGTTCGCATGTACCGGTCAACGCGAATTCCCTTTGCCGGTCCTATCTCCAGTCCAGCCCGCTCCGCTAACTCAGTACTTGGTTTAGCGCCAATACCGACGATGACCATGTCAGCCTTCAGTTCTTCGCCATCCGATAGCCTCACGCCGCTGACCTTACCATCGCCCAGGATTGATTCGACCTTACTATTGGTAAGGACTCTAATACCCCTCGCCGTGAGTATATCTCCGGCTTCCTCGCAGAACTCAACATCGAGAGCCAGCTGCAGGCAGCGCGGCAGTATCTCGACGATGGTTACACTACAGTCTGCGCAGTTACGGTGTTTGCGACATTCATCGGCAAACTCAACACCAATGAACCCCCCACCGATGATGACGACATCCTTAACCCGGCCCATTACTTCCAGCATCTTCCTTAAATAGGCGATATCCTTTTTTACGATAAACACATTTTCCTTGTCCAATCCGGGTATTGGCAGCTCAATCGGTAGGGAACCCGTTGCCAGGATGAGCTTGTCATAGCCAATTTCCTCTCCGGTGGCTAAGGCGACCTTCTTCTGGCTGCGGACTATATCCACTACCTCACCCTTGACAAGTTCGATGCCATTCTTTTCCAGAAGCGCGTCGGGAATCAGGTTCTTTTCCGGCGAGCCCAAGGTGCCAAAAATGTATGGTATGCCGCAGGGAACCAGTACCTGCTCCTCTTTACGTATCAGGACAACACTCTTGTCGGTATAACGCCGCCGGGAGCTTATCCCCGCCGTTGGCCCGGCCGCACTACCCCCGATAATTAAAACGTCAGCCTGTTTCATTTTACATCTCCTCTCTAATAAATGTTCTGTTTGTCGACCTTTTTCAACCGCTACCATTATACTAGCTATTAAACGGTGAAGCAATCGCCTGTCATAATCGCTCCGCTCATCGAGCTATCGCTTATCAACAGATTTTCCGGTCGCATTGCGTCAAAATAAACTGTACCGAGCTGAACCCCTGGAGTGAATTCTTGTAGTAGAAGGTGGGTATCCCGAGAAGAGGGAAGGTAGGGAAGGCGTGTCGTAGATACCAGAAGCGGTCCTGGTTCAAGCGGCTACAGGGGTTCCGGGCCGGGATTGAAGGCAGGATAAGCCTGCTTAGGCCGGTCAGACTACCTCTGCAGTATCAAAGACGGGCAGCCTCTGGGTAGCAGTTCTCTCCATTGTGTAGGGCTGGCTTTCCATCTTCCGACAGGCGGTTCTGAGCAATACTCCGAGAAAAGACCTCGGGCTAATTGTAGCCATTATTGTCTCCTCACTCATGAGCATTATTCGCTGGCGACATACACTCTGCCATGTAGTTCCGGGGACTGTCGAGCCAATTTTCCGTTTTCCAGGGAGTCCCCCGAGTTACTCTTTCCATACATACCTTCCCCTCTTATTTGAGGCTGCTTAATTTTGAAAAGCCCTATTTTTAGCTTCGATTCCAGGGCTTTTCGGCCTCCTTCCTGTTCCTTTATCTCGCTTTCGGTGCTCAGGTAATAAAGAGAATCGGAGCTACCATAATGGAGAAGCCTACCATGCTTTGCCCTACACCATGCCCGGTAAGGGCTTAGAGAGCCTTAAAAAGAGATGGTCGACTCTTAATGGTTACGGAGTAACGCTACTTCAGTAGGGATATTATGCCTCTGGTAAGCTAACTTGTGCCGTTCTTGAGGTGCTAAAATCCTCAAAACGAGGCGGAGTAAACACTATGACCGGGGTTTAGCAACAATCTCTAGTCTCGAAACCTCCCTA
>CAZHRO010000191.1:0-2574 GCA_964535045.1 uncultured Dehalococcoidales bacterium
AATAGGCCGCTTGTCGTTGTCAGCGGTAAGACCGTGATAATCGTTGATGACGGGCTGGCCTCTGGCTACACCATGATGGCGGCGGTGGAGTCGGTGCGCCGCCGTCGGCCCAGAGAGATAGTGGTTGCGGTACCAGCCGCCTCAGCTATGGCGGTAAGTCAACTGGAGAAGATTGCTGACCGGGTAGTTACCGGCACTACTGGTTACGTGCCTAGGTTCTATGTTTCCGATTTCTATCACTACTGGCATGTCCTCAGCGATGACGAGGGGCTTAAGTGTCTCAGGGAGTGGCGGGCGCGGCGATTTGGGCCCGAAACAGATACATGAGGAGATGGACGGGATAAGCAAAGGGTGTACTTCCTTAAGTCAATGAGGTAGCGCCCCGGCTATTATTATACCCATCTTTATGATGGGCGCTGGTAGTTAGGGCAGCCTTTTCGCCATAAGCACCTATAAAAGCCTCCCATGCCGGAGCACTGCCAACATGGGAGGCAAGGAAAAGAGGAAGAAGATGTGTTGCCGAAGTCTCTGCTTATCGGTTGTAATCTCAGCTATCTTCCGTTGCTGGTCAGCTCGAGCTAGACCATATCCATGACCGCCTTTATCAGCCTCTCCTCGTCCGGTATCCAGAATTTCTCCATATTTGCCCCGAAGGGGATGGGGGTATCGGGAGCACAGACCCTCTTTATTGGCGCCTTGAGCGAGTCGTATCCTTCATCGGCGACAATAGCTGCGATTTCACCAGCGGCACTTCCGGTTATCGGCTCCTCGCTGAGGAGCACGAGCCTGCCGGTCTTCTTCACCGATTTCAGAATCGTTTCCTTATCCAGGGGAACTAGGGTTCGAGGATCAACAACCTCCAGGCTTATCCCCTTCTGCTGCAGCTTCTCGGCAGCAGCCAGCGCCTTCTGTACCATAGCCTGTATGGCTACCACCGTAACATCGCTGCCCTCTCGCTTAATATCCGCCTTACCCAGAGGTACGGTGTATTCCTCATCCGGAATCTCTTGCTTGCCACCGCCGAATATCAGCACCTTATGCTGTAAAAACATAACCGGGTTATCTTCCCTGATGGCTGACTTGAGCAGCCCCTTAGCGTCATACGGGGTTGCGGCGGCGACAATTTTAAGTCCCTGGACACACATCAGCCATCCGTAGAGATTCTTGGAATGCTGGGCGGCGGCACTTATACCGGCACCACAATATGACATGATGGTGAGCGGTAGCTTAGCCTTACCACCATACATGTATCGCATCTGCAGCTGGTTCAGCAGCTCGTCTCCACACACGCCGCAAAAGTCAACAAACATGATAGATGCGATTGGCCTCAGCCCCGTCGCCGCGGCACCAATCGCACTCCCCAAGATAGCGGTCTCTGAGATTGGGGTATCCTTCACTCTGTCTCCATATTTGTCATACAGACCCGTGAACTCGCCCAGAGGGGCACCCCAGTTCCTAACGTCCTCACCCATAAGGATAATGTTTGGGTCTTTCCCCAATTCTTCATCGACTGCTTCGGTTATTGCTCGTAGGAATGTAATCTCCTTCACTTATCACCTCCTATGCGTAGACATCCTCTAATGCTTCTTCGGGAGCTGGGAGCGGGCTTTCCTCCGCAAATTTGACCGCTTGCTCAATTTCCTCGTTTATTTCCTGGTCGATTTTATCAGCGCCCTCTTTCGATAAAACTCCCATTTCACCAAGCTTATTCCTAAACCTGACTATGGGGTCTCTTTTCTTCCACTCCTCGACCTCTTTATCGGTTCGATAGGTCATAGTATCCCCTTCGTAATGCCCGTGGTGACGGTAGGTCTTGCACTCCACGATGCTCGGTCCTTCACCTTTCCTCGCCCGGCCAACCGCTTCGGCCACGGCCTCATATACCGCCAGGACGTCATTACCGTCTACGGTGACACCGGGAATACCGTAGGCAATAGCTCTATCCGCAACGTTGGTCAGTCGGCAAGTCTCAACAATCCGCGTACTCTCGGCGTATTGATTGTTTTCAATAACGTAGACCACGGGCAGCTTCCAGCAGGCCGCCAGATTGATACCTTCGTGAAACCTGCTTGTGTTGGAAGCACCATCGCCCAGGAAACACACGGCAACCTGGTCGGTCCCCCTGGTTTGGGCAGAGAGTGCGGCCCCGCCGGCGATGGGTATGCCGCCGCCGACGATACCATTAGCGCCCAGGATGCCTATCTCGACATCAGCGATGTGCATGGAACCACCCTTGCCCTTGTTATAACCGGTCTTCTTAGCATAAAGCTCAGCCATCATCTTGTCAGTCTTACCGCCCTTGGCGATAAGATGCCCGTGCCCACGATGGGTGCTGGTGATGTAGTCGGCGTCCGTCAGGTTAGCACAGGCACCCACCGCCGTTGCTTCCTCTCCGCTGTATAAGTGCACAAAACCACCGATATTTCCCGCGGCAAATTCTTTACGAACTCTCTCCTCAAACACCCTGATACGAACCATTCTCCGGTACATATCTATCAGTTTCCCTTTTTCAATCGCCATAGAATTATTCTCCTTTCATTTTTGTATTCTACTGCTAGCCCAGTTAAGTATTCC
>CAZHRO010000192.1:0-2524 GCA_964535045.1 uncultured Dehalococcoidales bacterium
ACGGGGATGCCTGCACCATAGACGAGTGTGTTGACGGAGAGTGCGTCCACACCCCCATCGACTGCGATGACGGGGATGCCTGCACCATAGACGAGTGTGTTGACGGAGAGTGCGTCCACACCCCAATACCGAACTGTCCGCCTACAACAACAACTACAACCAGTACTCGTGGGCGGAGCTGCTCCTTTGAGGTCGACATGCTGGGCGAAATAGTCGAAGTACGCGTGGATTGCTGTAACAACAGCACCACCACATATCACATAATCTACGACCCGGACGAAGAAAATTTCATAGTTATTGAGAGGGGCACCCCGGTGATCTGCGGCGATTGTGTGGGATGTGGAAGCTATCCTCTTCTAGTAGATATCGATGAGGTCGAGGATTTCCCTGACGCGCCAGAGGGTGCCGAGATAATCGCGGCTTACGAGTGCACTGGACATAAGGGAAAGAAGGTATGCTCCCATGTTACCTTCGGTAAGCCAGTTGTACTTCTGCTGAAATATGACCCTGATGAGCTACCTGAAGGTACTTCATCGGTGTTTATAGCCCGTTACAATGCGGACCTTGGTGTGTGGGAACCTTTGCCTCCTGATACCGGTAGAGTAGCCGAAGTTGGCGAAGCAACAGGACTTATAAACCAGTTCTCGACGTTCGCTGTCGTTGCTGAACTTAGCCAGCCGACACCTCCTGAACCCCCACCGCCGCCAACTCCAGCTCCATCGCCGCCACCCCCACCGCCACCGGCTCCAGCCCACTTTGTGGCAAGTGACCTGACTATCGAACCAAGCCATCAGCTGGTAGGCATAGGCAGTCTCTTCGCTCTTATGTTGAGAACAGGGGAGAGTGTTACCATAACTGCCAACGTGGGCAATGATGGCGGACAGCAAGGAAGCTATATGGCTGACCTCAAGATAAACGGCAACACCCAAGCTACCAAAGAGATCAGCCTGCTCCCCGGGCAGAGTCAGGAGATAGTGTTCACCATTACCGAAAATGAGTCGGGGCGCCATACGGTACAGATAGGTGACCTACGTGGAGAGTTTCAGACCCTGGTCTGGATAAACTGGTGGCTCATCGGTGGGCTTATCGCCGCTTTCGGACTGCTGATCTGGTTAGTGTGGTATTACGGCTATCGTCGGCGCCGGCGCTGAAGACCGGGCTGGAAGCAAAATGCCCCGATATGACTCCGAGCATAAGATAGACTAATTAGGTGTATTGGGTCTAAGTCCTTTCAGAGTGGCGTTCAACAAAGCGTGTCATTCGCTTCAGGGCTTCTTTGATGTCAGAGATAGCCGTGGCATAGCTACAGCGCACAAATCCCTCACCCCGCTGTCCGAAGAGATGGCCGGGCATCACCACCACCTTTTCTTCCAGGAGGAGTTTCTCTGTGAATCCCTCTGAGGTCATCCCGGTACTCCGAATCGAAGGGAAGGTGTAGAAGGCACCCTTTGGCTCGTGGCACCTAAGACCAATCTTGTTGAGACCGTGAGTTATTATCTTTCGCCGCTGGTCATACTCCTCCACCATCCGCATAACGTCAGCCTCGCCGTTTTTAAGAGCCTCGATAGCTGCCATCTGAGCCATGCTGGGTGGACTAAGCATGGTATGCTGATGTATTTTACCTATAGCTGAAATGATATCGGCAGGACCAGCAGCATAGCCTAAGCGCCAGCCCGTCATCGCGTATGATTTAGAGAAACCGGCGAGGAGAATCGTGCGCGCCTTCATCCCGGGAAGGCTGGAGAAGCAGGTATGCTCAACATCATATACCAGCCGACCATAGATTTCGTCCGAGATTACCAGCAGATCGTGTTTCTCCACCACACTGGCAATCTCAAGCAGATCCTCGCGACTCATCTCAGTACCCGTAGGATTTGCTGGATATCCAAAAAGAACTACCTTAGTCCTGGGGGTGATTCGAGCCTCAACCTGAGCTGCTTTAAGCTTGAATTCATCCTCAAAACTCGCAGGTACTGGGGCCGGGATACCGTGTGCCATGGTGATGCAGGATGGATAGCAGATATAGGAGGGGTCAGGAATGATCACCTCGTCACCAGGGTCTAAGATAGCTCTTAAGGCCAGATCCAAGGCCTGGCTTGAGCCAACCGTGGTGATAATCTCGGTTTCTGGGTCATACCCAACACCATAACGACTCTCGAGATCCTGAGCTATGGCTTGACGTAGCTCTACGAACCCGTTACTTGGTGTGTATTTTGTGAGGCCTTCTTTGAGGGCACCAAGAGCTGCTTCGCAGATATGCCACGGGGTCGTAAAATCTGGTTCTCCGACGCCTAAGGAGATGACACCTCCCGGAGAGGCGGAGTGAAGTAGATTCAGAAACTTGGCAAAGCCCACATCAGATACCAGGTCTACCTGATGCGAAGTTCGTTTCTTGGGTTTGGTTATATGCTTATCTAACACTGTTACGAATGCGTCTCCTGCATCCTGACTACGTAAGTGACGGTAACCAAAGTGAGCCGCGGAGGACTCGAACCTCCAACCGGCTGATTAAGAGTCAGCTGCT
>CAZHRO010000193.1:0-2522 GCA_964535045.1 uncultured Dehalococcoidales bacterium
GCAGCGGCAAGCCAGCCGATTCTCATCGTGGATGATGACGCCGATATCTGCCAGACTCTGGCAAGGGCGCTCGAACTGCAGGGATACCAGGTGCTGGCAGCTGGCAGCGGTGAGGAGGCAGTCCTCATGGCCCGGGAAAAAGCCTGCCGGATTGCCTTTATTGATGTCAAGCTGCCTAGCATAGACGGGCTGGAGACCTTCCTCAGACTAAAGGAGATTAATCCTGATATCCTCGCTATCATGATGACCGGGTTTCGCAATGAGGTTAAGGATGCCCTAGACAAGGCTCAGGCGGCTTCAGCTATCGCCTGTCTCTATAAACCATTTGACCCTGCCGAAGCTGCTGATTTAGTAAGAAAAATCGGTAAGAAGTCACGTAATCCGGGACACAAAGATGAAAACTAACGATAGCATACTGGTAGTTGACGATGACCTTGATTTCCTGGAAATCATAAAGCGCATCCTGGAAAACAAGGGCTATGAGGTGAAGAATGCCCCATCAGCCAGCGAGGCGATATCCCGGCTAAAAGAGCGTTTCTACAATGCCGCCATTCTGGATATCAGCCTGCCTGACGCCGATGGTACTGAACTGCTCTCCAGTATCCTGGAAATGCACCCAGACATAATAGCCATAATGTTAACCGGCCACTCTTCTGTGCAGAATGCGATACAATCGCTGAATCGCGGCGCCTTTGCCTATCTGGAGAAACCGTTAGACCCGGAAAATCTTCTATCGGTTGTCAGCCGCGGCCTGGAGAAACAGCGGCTGGTCCTTGAAAACCGGCAGCTCATGCAAGAACTGGAGCAGCGCAATCGCATCACCAATACCCTCCTTGACGTATCCCGGGCGGTATCTCAGTCCCTCGACCTTCAACAAATCGTGGATTTGGCGTTGGAACAAGTAGCCCGATCCACCGGCATAGAGGCTAGCTTCGTCTATCTCTACGAGAACGACCGCTTGGTGCTAAAGGGATATCATGGGTTCTCCCCCAAAATAGCCGGAGAAATAGAAAAAGAGGTCGATAAGGATACTGGTATTGTTGGCAGGATTTTTAAACAAGCCAAACCTGTCATCATAGATAAGATAACCACTCAGGCTGAACCCAGTTTAGCCTTCCTGAACAGCGGAGGCTACCAGTCATTCGCCGGTGTTCCGCTAACTATTCTGGGAGAGAGCATCGGTGTTATGGCAGTTGCCACCTGTTTTGAGCGCTTCTTCACCATACAGAACATCGAGATGCTGACCGGTGTTGGAAGGGAGATAGCCATTGCTGTGCGCAACGCCCAGCTATACGAACAGGCTTCAAGTGCCAAAGCTCTCCGGGAACTGGACGCTATGCGCACTGAGTTCCTGGCCAACGTATCCCACGAACTGCGTACTCCCTTGGCTGTAATCAAGGGCGCAGCCAATAGCCTCCTTCAGGAAGATGTTATCTTTGATGAGCAGACAAGGCGCGAGTTCCTGCAGTCCATAGACAGGGATGCTGACACACTCGCCCGACTGGTGGACGACCTGCTCATGATGTCCCGCCTTGAAGCTGATGCCTTGGAGGTCAGGAAGCAACCGCATAGAGTTGCCGAAGTAGTGAACCGGGTAAAAGACAGGCTGGATACCCTTACCGTAAAACACCGTCTGAGTATTAACATCCCCGATGAACTACCGCCAGTTGTTATTGATGACGGTCGTATCGGGGAAGTACTTACCAATCTGGTTGAGAACTCGGTGAAGTACTCCGAAGGAAATACTAATATTGCCATTGAGGCCCGTCTCAATAGTAAAGAATTGATTGTTAGCGTGGCTGATGAAGGTATTGGCATTCCGCCAGAACTGCACCAGAAGATATTTGAGCGCTTCTTTCAGGGAGATGGTCACAGGACCGGGTACAGAAGAGGCACCGGACTGGGACTCGCTATCTGCCGCGGCATTATCGAGGCGCATGGCGGCCGAATCTGGGTGGAAAGCGAACCTGGCAAGGGTGCCAGATTTAACTTCAGCCTGCCGGTGGACGCAAGGGGGTGATATTAAGTATGGATAAGAAGCATATCCTTATTGTCGATGATGACCCGGCCATATTGAGACTGCTCAACACGAATCTCAAAGCCAGGGGGTATGAAGTTACTACTGCCACCAACGGGGAAGAATCCCTGGAAGCAGTACAGAGCGATTTTATCGACCTGATAATCCTGGATATCATGATGCCCAAGGTCGACGGGGTGGAAGTGTGCCGCCGTATTCGGGAGTGGTCTAACATACCCATTATAATACTCAGCGCCAGAGGCGACGAAAAGGACAAGGTCAGGTGCCTGGAGCTGGGGGCTGATGATTACCTCACCAAGCCCTTCGGCATCGCCGAACTGATGGCACGAATCAAAACAGCCTTCCGGCACCGGGGTGACCCCTCTGTGGCACCCGCCCAGCCCAACTTTACCTGTAACGGCATGGAGATTAACTTCGCCAAGAGACGTGTCACCGTGAACGGCAAGGAGATAACACTTACGCCAACTGAATACTCACTGCTGCA
>CAZHRO010000194.1:0-2509 GCA_964535045.1 uncultured Dehalococcoidales bacterium
TGGTTATGATGCATTCCACTCTCTGGCCAGTACCACCTGGGAGATGGACAGGGAACTAGGCACAGAATACCACCCTCGGTTCATGGAATACCTAAAGATGGTGCAGACTAAGGACCTTTCCGTGGCTGGTGCCCTCACCGAGCCGAGAGGAGAGCGGAGTAAGAAGACCCTGGACTGGCCCGACCCCTACCTCTCCTTAAAAGTCGTTGATAAAAACAAAGATGGTATTGTGGTGCGCGGGGCCAAAATCAACATCAGCGGTGCCTATGCTGGCCACGAGCTTGTGGTCCTGCCCCAATCGGCTCATTCCAGGGATGAAGAAGACTACGCCGTTGCTTTCGCGACACCAGTGGATGCTCCTGGTATAACCTTTGTGTGCCAGTATACCCCCTACTCTGCCGAGAGAGACCAGGCTGAAGACCTTGAGGAACTGGGTAACCCTGTCTTCGGCCAACGAGAAACCTCGATGATTGTCTTTGACAACGTCATGGTACCGTGGGAGAGGGTCTTTCTCTGCGGAGAATACACCTACTCAGGTAAGATGGTAACCCGCTTTGCCCGGACTCATCGCATGACGTGCGGCGGGACCTGCAAGGTGGGATTTATGAACCAGATTATCGGAGCTGCCAGACTGATTCAGGAATACAAGGGACTGGACAAAGCCGCCCATATCAATGGAGAGCTAACGGAAATGGTCGTCCTGAGAGAGACGGCCAGAGCCTGCGGTCTGGAGGCGGCTCGCCGGGGAACTGAAGAACCTCCCGGCTCCGGTGTATTTCTACCTGACGAAATTATGGGCAACGTTTCAAAATTGAATGTCGCCAATGCCTTCTGGCGGGTTATGGCACTAGCCGGTGATATTGGTGGCGGCTTGACGGTTACCATGCCTTCCCTTAAAGAATTGGGGAACCCCGAGGTTGAGAGTTATGTCAAGGAGTTCTACAGCTTTGGCTCCGATGAACCCACCGAAAACATCATGAAAGTGCATAAGTTATTACAGCACTGGACCGCTGGACTGCATGGGGTCGGCACCTGGCACGGTGCTGGGCCAGTTATGACTCAAAAGATAATGCTTCAGAGAATTCTTGACTATGAGCATGAAAAAAATCTGGTCAAGCAGTTTTTAAATCTCAGAGAAAAGACCGAGTGAATCGTAGATGAACCCCTCGCAGAGTATCGCGGCTCAGGAAAGGCCGTTAATTCTGTCGCCGTCAAGGGAAAATGTCAGGGTCAATTGATTAGCGATTCTGTCGGTTGTGGTTGTGGCCGAATCTTCCTCGGAGGATAAACCGGGGGACTCTCCAAGGTCACGTACTTTTTCACGGTGTTCCGGCTAATGCCTAACACCCGGGCTATTGCCCGTAGTGAGAGACCACGGTTATTTTCTGCCTGCACAGCATCCCAGCGGGTCTGCTGGCGAGGCGTTGGTTTCCTTCGAGTGGTTGTTCGGGGCGATGCCGCCTTCTCGCTTCTCTCCTCCTTTCTCTGGATTTCGTTTTGCCTTAAGATGCGATCAAGCCATTGAGGGACGGGTGTTAGCTCATGTTTAGGTATCCAGCCTCCGGAGCGCAAAATACCAGGGCGTGGCGGTGCTTCTCTTGTGGCAATCGTCTGACCCTGGTAGCATACTATCAGGTTACCATCCAGTCGCTCCTGTATCTCAACCCGGTTTCCCGCATAATCGGGATGCCCTGCTTCTGGAAGTAGCTGGAGAGTGTGCCAGTCATATTTCACGGTATTGTCCCGCGCCACCCTACGGCTGTACTTGAAGCAGAGCACCGACGCCAGGTCTAATGCGGGATCGATTGGCCGATAGGCAGAGATAATTTCTGCTGGAGGCACGGCGAATCGCTCGCTGTAGCGAAGAAGAAAGTCTATGAGGATACGGTTGGCCTCATCCATGGTACAGGCTCCCGCCAGTCGGAGTTCTGCCACCAGCCGGTCCTGAAAGGTTCCCGCCGCTCTTTCTATCCGCCCCTTCGCCTCAGGGCTTCGAGCAAATATCGGGTGCACTCCCAGCTCTCCCAGCGCTCGGCCAAACTGGGTCGGCTTCCGTTCCCCGCTTGATAGTCTCTTCAGCGATGCAGAGGCAGTGCTGGAATGCTGAAAGACGGCATGCCGGTCAGTATAGACTGCCAGGGGAATACCTTTGCACCGGATGATTCCCTCGAGCAGGTGGAAATAACCGCGGGTATCTTCATGTTCGCGGAAAAGGGCGAAAGGAACGGTCCCGGTAGCATCATCCACCGCCAGGAGCAGGGTGAGCCATGGTCCTCGACCTTCCAACCAATCGTGATAGCTGCCATCCATCTGAACCAGCATTCCTTCTTGTGGCATCCGTTCCCTCCTCAAGCGATGGCGCGGGGGCCGGCGATGGCGTGGACTAGCCAGCCCGGCGTTCACCAGTATCTGGCGCACCGTGGAACGTGCCAGCGTTATACCATCTCGCTCCTTAAGCATCTCCGTCATATGGGTGTGGTTGAAGTCAGCGTAGCGTGTACGTGCCAGC
>CAZHRO010000195.1:0-2479 GCA_964535045.1 uncultured Dehalococcoidales bacterium
TCGCCACCAGAGGAATCTCCAGTTCACTGCCCATCTGAATGAGGTACTTGCTTACTTCCTCAAGCTCCGGGATGGGGTGCCTCTGTATCTCCAGGTAGAAATCGCCAAACGTCCTTTTATACCACAGGGCAGCCTGCTTTGCCTCCTCGAGGTGTCCTGCAAGAATGAGGCGAGGTATTTCACCGCCGATACAGGCAGAGAGACCGATAAGACCCTGGTGATGCTCGGTAAGAAGCTCTTTATCTATTCTCGGTTTGTAGTAGAAGCCCTCAAGGTTTGCCCGGGTAATGAGCTGAATCAGATTGTGGTAGCCTGTCTGGTCCCTAGCCAGCAGAATCAGATGATAGTAATCCTTATCTCCGGCATTACGGTCAAAGCGGCTGTTAGACGCAACATAGACCTCGCAGCCGATAATAGGCTTTATTCCCGCCTCTTTAGCCGCCACATAAAATTCAATGGCACCATACATCACCCCGTGGTCAGTTATCGCCAGGCTGTCCATTCCCAGCTCTTTGGCCCGATTAACCAGCTGGGGAATGCGGCACATGCCATCGAGCAGGCTGTACTCGGTATGAACATGAAGATGAGTGAACATGGTCTCCTTTCGTTTTAGAATTATATCACAAGCCCGCTGGTTAGGTGTGCTTTCCCCCCTCTCAAAATGTATTAATTAGTTGAAAAATCTGATAGCATATTGGGGGATGAAATAGAAGCTCTCATTTCGTCCCCAGGTGGATTTCTGGCTTTTATTTATCAGCCCAACAATCTAAAGCAGCTCGGGAGACAGGATTGAGAATTATAGGTAAAATTACCTACTGGCTATTCCTCTTGAGCTTACCCGCCCTGCTGATAAGCGCGACGATTAACCTGGAGTTCAGTAGCCTCTGGCTCTACAAACACGGCTTTCAGAAATATAACGTCAGCCAGACGACCGGGTTGACCGAAACGGAGCTGGAGAAGGCGGCCCGCGGGCTGATCAGCTACTTTAACTCGAGTGAAGAATACATCGAACTGACCGTTCTCAAGGATGGTCAGGCCTTCGAGCTCTTCAATGAGCGTGAGACTGCCCACCTTAAAGACGTTAAAGCACTGGTTCAGCTAGACCGCCGCCTTCTAACGGGAACGGCAGTTTATATCGGGATTTATGCCGGGATGTGCCTTTTCTGGCGAAAGAGGGAATACCGGCATCGGCTGGCCCGGGGGACGCTGATTGGCAGCATCATCACGGTCGGCATGATAGCCGCCCTGGGCTTAGGCTCCATGCTAATGGACTTTGACCAGATTTTTCTCCGCTTTCATTACCTCGCCTTCACCAACGAACTCTGGATGCTCGACCCCTCCCGGGATTACCTGATAATGCTCTTCCCCGAGGGCTTCTGGTTTGATACGGCCGTGCTCTTCGGGCAGATAACTCTCGGGGTGGCAGGGACTCTGCTCGGGATAGCTCTAGTATACCTGCGGAGAACGAGAAGAATTAAGGACCAGAGAGAATACAGCCCGAACTAACTTACGTTATGTCAAGAACGTATCATTGTCAAAACCATCTTAAATTTTTTCACGGCTCGTAAGGCATGCGGCTCGTTAGCGGGCATAATCACTACCTCGCCAGCGCCTAATTTATGAGCTTTCCCGGAGATGGTAATCTCGGCCTCACCGTCAAGCAGATACACCAGCGCATCGAAGGGAGTGGTATGCTCGCTTAAACCCTGCCCCGTATCAAAAGCAAAAAGGGTAACGGTTCCTGTTTTCTTGCTAATCAGGACGCGGCTCACCACGGCACCGTCCTGGTACTCCACCAGGTCAACCAAATTCTTCACCCGGGCGACAATTTCTTTAGAGACTGACACTTCCTGGTTCTCTGCCATAGCTCTACCTTACCTCACTTTTCTGTTGTTTGTTACCTCGAACAGGTCCGGGAATACCCCAGATATGACAATGAAATCTTATCTCCTCAGTCCCTTAAAGATGTTCCACATCGGGACTCTCTGGATATAGTTCCGATATGGAACCAAAAACAAAGATGGCGGCCGGGACATACAGCGCAAAGCCGAGAATACGCACCCAGAGGATATTACCCTGCACCCACATCTCAGTTCCACTAAGGACAGCTTCTAGGGCTAAGACCGTGAAGAAGATACCCAGAGCGGTGTGGGCATAGATTTCACTGACGAGGTGGTTTCTGGCACCCTCAGCGATATGCCGTCCGTTAAGAACCCAGATAACAGCACAAATAGCGGCCACTATGATATAGCGGTAAGTCATTAAATACTCCCTTACCTGCTACTTAAGCTGTATAATCTCCCCACCGCCTCATTCTTCTCTCTTAAGCCCAGTTTGGTCTTACCGATGGCTCTTCTCAGGAGTTCAATGGACCTATCATAGGTCTCTCTATCGACCGGATAGGGGATACCGTCCTTACCGCCGTGGGCAAAGCTGTAGCGGGCAGGGTCGCGGTAGCTGGGGGCCACTCCATAAACCA
>CAZHRO010000196.1:0-1637 GCA_964535045.1 uncultured Dehalococcoidales bacterium
TGCTTGTGGTGAATCGCGGCTTAATAGCGGCAGAGCTGTTACAAGGATAGAGCGCTTCATTGCGATATCGCTGCCGCTCTTCATAAAATTAAGCCTTAACCAAACCCTTCATCCTGTTTTAAGCATAACAGGGGATGTTTAAGGTCTGGTTAAGGCTTTGGTAAGGAAAGGTTAAATTTTGGTTAAGGTTTGGTTAAGACTTGGTTACCATAGGTAGAGTAAAGGTAAAGGTCGAGCCCTTGCCCTCAATGCTCTCTGCCCAAATCCTGCCGCCGTGGGCTTCAACGATGTGTTTGGCGATAGCCAGCCCGAGTCCGGTGCCCCCGCCAGCTCTGGCTTTATCTGCCTTGTAGAAGCGCTCAAAGATACGGGGTAGGTCATCGGCGGGAATGCCAACCCCGGTGTCAGCCACCGAAACCAGAATGCTGTCACCTTCAACCCTAGTTGATATAGTAACCCTGCCGCTGGGTGGAGTGAATTTGATGGCGTTGTGGAGCAGATTAACCAGAACCTGTTCCACCCGCTCTTCATCCCCTAGAGCTTCAGGTAAGCTGGCGGGGATATCTGCCTCCAGGCTAAGCCCTCCCCTTTCCGCCTGTGCCCTGAGTCGCTCAGTGACTTGTCCTACTACCTCACCCAGGTCAACAGGCTCTATCTTAAGAGACACCTCACCGCTTTCAATGCGGGATAGCTCGCTGAGTTCGTTTACCATCTGAGCCAGCCTATCCGTCTCAATATTTATCTTATGCAGGAACTCTTGAGCCACCGCCTTATCATCAATAGTCCCCTCCTGAAGGGTTTCAGCAAGGACTTTAAGCGAGGCTATCGGTGTGCGTAGCTCGTGGGAAATATTGGAAATAAAATCGTGGCGTACCGTCTCTAGACGCCGAAGCTCGGTAAGGTCTTGGATATGCACCAACGAGCCATCGCCCAGCGGTGTGGCTACTATCCTGAGAAACTGCTTTCTGGGCTCAGTCTCCACCAGCCCGGTCTGCTGTTCCCCTGTCTTAAGGCGTTTCTGCAAGATGTCATCCAATTCATGGTCACGCACTATCTCAATAAAGGATAACCCCATTGCCTCCTTCTCGGAAAGGCCGAACAGTTTCTCTGCTGCTCTATTGAGCATGGTCACCTTACTCTCCCCATCAACAATGAAAATGCCATCTCCTATGGTGGACAAGATAACTGCCATCTTATCCCGCTCATTGGTGAGAAGAGTTACCATCTCCTTAAGTTTGGTTGACATCAGGTTGAACTCTTCTGCCAGCTCCCCAACTTCATCCTTGGAGGTTACATGAATTCTCTGGTCAAACTCGCCACCAGCTATTCTCTTGGACATCTGGGCAAGTCGTTTGAGCGGCTCAGTGGTAGACCTTGATATCCATAGCGCTAGCAGGACAGCCACAGAGGCAGCAACGGCAGTGCCACCGATTATCATCCGATTTATGTATCCCAGAGACCTATTTATCTCAGCTAGGGGGAGAGAGACCCGGGCAATGCCGCCTACTTCGCCATTTACCATTATCGGTACGGCAACATACATCATCTCGCAGCCCAGGGTGGTACTGTAACGAATGCTGCTACCGACTCCATAAGAGAGAGCTTCAATCACCTCAGGACGGTTAGCGTGGCTCTCC
>CAZHRO010000196.1:1647-2470 GCA_964535045.1 uncultured Dehalococcoidales bacterium
TCACCCAGTACTATCCCGTCGGCATCAATAATGGTAATTCGAGCATTAATCTTGTTTCCCAGTTTCTCGGCTAGGGCATCAACGCCTTCTATCTGTCTGCTGTCAAGATGTGGCTCGCTGGCGTCGCCTACCAGATGTGCCTGACCGGTGAGCTGTACCTTCAGGTTATCCAGATAATTACTCTTTACGGAGTGTAGCAGATAGGCACTGAGTCCACCCAGAGATACTAGAATAAGTACAACAAGCGGTATAGCAATCCGCCACCTGAGGCTCCTAAACATCCTTCTACCCCTCAAATTTGTAGCCAACACCCCGCAACGTTAACAGGTGCCTAGGGTGAGCTGGATCATCTTCAACCTTTTGCCTTAGCCATCGGATATGAACATCTACAGTTCGGCTATCACCAGCATAGTCATAGCCCCATACTTTCTCTAGGAGGTGGTCACGACTAAATACCTGCCCTCGATTTCTCACCAGAAAGGCAAGCAGATCAAACTCCCTGGAGCTTAAATCAAGAGCAAGGCCGCTACGCGAGACTTGATGGCGAGCAAAATCGATCTCAAGGTCGGCAATCTTTATTGTCTGCGGTACAGCCTCCTGCTTGGGAAGTGCCTCCTGTCTCACCATCTCCACCCGGCGCAGCATGGCACGAACACGAGCCAGCAGCTCCCTCAAGCTGAAGGGTTTGGTCAGATAATCATCGGCTCCTAACTCTAAACCAACTACCTTGTCGATTTCTTCAGTCTTAGCAGTGAGCATTAGAATAGGCACTGTCATGTCTTTGCGCAGAATACGGCAGACCTCCAGACCATCCAGTTTAGGG
>CAZHRO010000197.1:0-2466 GCA_964535045.1 uncultured Dehalococcoidales bacterium
CTATGCCCGGGTCAAACCCTTCCCGGATGGCTATCGTCTTCTCAAAGCAACCGACAGGACGAAAGACCAGTCCTACTTCCTCTACGCTCTGGGACAGAGCGAGCTTCAACATTTACTAATGCCCCTCGGCACCTTCAGCAAAGAGGAGGTGAGAAATTTAGCCGCGGAACGAGGCTTACCCGATAGCAACCGACGTGAGAGCCACGACCTGTGCTTTATTCCTGACGGCGACTATCGGTCCTTCCTGGCCAGGCATATCCCCATCAGGCCGGGAGACATTATTGATACCGGCGGTAGAATTTTGGGCAGACACAACGGTCTGACTCACTATACAGTGGGTCAAAGGCAGGGACTGGGGCTTAGCTCCGGCGAACGCCGGTATGTGCTCAGGCTTAATGCCACCAGTAATCAGCTGATAGTCGGTAGCAAAGACCAGCTTTCAGGCAGGCGGCTCATCGCCAGCAAGCTAAGCTGGGTATCGGGAAAACTGCCCCAAAACCTGAGTGATATAACCGCTAGGATACGCCACCAGTCGCCCGAAGCTCCAGCGAAACTGTCTCTCGATACGGAAACGGCTGAGGTTGAGTTCTACGAGCCACAGCAGGCCTTAGCCCCCGGACAGGCCATCGTCTTCTATCAGGGTGATACCGTCCTGGGCGGGGGTATAATAGAGAAGAGGCTAGACTAAAGAAGCCAGAAAAGAAGGCTGGATTTGACAATCGGAAAGCCATCGACCAGCATAAAACCGTCTCGGGCGGAGGAAAAGAGGCTTGCTAACGCGGGTTATCAACTCATTGCTGGCGTTGACGAAGCCGGCAGAGGCGCCCTGGCAGGCCCTGTGGTTGCGGCCGCTGTCATCATGCCCTACCCGCTAGATACCCCCTGGCTCGACCAGATAAGAGACAGCAAGCTACTGGGTCCCACCAAGCGTGAGCGCCTTTACCACGATATTAAAAGAACTGCCATCTCGGTAGGCATCGGCACAATCCCGCCTGAGGTGATAGATTCACAGAACATAATCACAGCTACGAAGCTTGCCATGAAACAGGCGATAGCTCAGCTTTCACCAGCGCCGGAGTACCTCCTCATTGACCATCTGCTCCTTCCTGATATTCCCCCACCCCAAAAGGGGATAACTAATGGTGATCGGCTATGCTTCTCCATCGCCTGCGCCTCCATCATCGCTAAGGTGACTCGAGACCGCTTTATGGTTCAGCTTGATAAGATTTACCCGGGCTACGGACTGGCCCAACATAAAGGGTATGGCACCAGAGAGCACCTCTTTCACCTGCGCCAGAGGGGACCGTGCCCCATTCACCGCCAGAGCTTCGCTCCGGTCAGGGATGTAGTGTAGAAATGAAACGACGAGATACGGGCACTCTGGGGGAGAAAATGGCCCGCGATTTTCTCAAAGAGCGCGGTTATCAGATCCTGGAAACTAACTACCGATGCCCCCACGGCGAGACTGACATCATCGCCAGGCACAAAGACTACCTCGTCTTTGTCGAGGTAAGAACCAAAAAGAGCCGCCGGTTCGGCAACCCGGAAGAGTCAATTACCCATGCCAAGCGCAGAAAGATGATAGCTACTGCCTGGCACTACCAGCAAGACCTGGCTGACCCTCCGCTACTGTGGCGTATCGACATTGTAGCCGTAGAATTGAACCAAAAAAATGAGCCGTTACGAATCGAACTCACCGAGAACGCCGTAACTGAAGATGGGCTGTAAATTCTTAAACCCGGGCCAGTGCTACGACAAATCGTCTCTTTACCAGTCAACTCTGGCTGTGTTAGAATTAGCAACTGGGAACTGATAATATGGCTTCGCCAGATGCTTTACCGCAGGAATTGCGGCGTGTTATCGATGCTAACCTAAACCGTAGCGGTGAGGGGTTACGTATTCTTGAAGAAGTGGCCCGCCTGGTTCTGGGTGACGTTATGTTAAGCCAGCGGCTGAAAACCCTGCGCCACGGGCTGCTCAGTAGAAACCCTACCTTTAACAAAGAGCTCATTGAAGCTCGAAACGCCGAGAGTGATGCCGGGATAGGCATACTCGCCCCAGGACAGGAAGAAAAAGACCTACCCACACTGGTGGTAGCTAGTGCCCGGCGGGTTCAGGAATCACTGCACACAGTCGAAGAGATAGTCAAACTCAAAGGCATTACCCCCCAATTAGACCCGGAAAAGCTTAAAAAAGCACGATTGCAGCTTTACTCGCTAGAGCGGGAGTTACTATCTAGACTACTTCGACAGGATAAAGCAGAACGAATCAGTGGACTTCACGCCATAATTGACACCCAGGCTTTAAAAGGACGAAGCCACATCGAAGTCGCCCGGGAGATAATCCGTGGCGGGGCGAAAACAGTTCAACTGAGAGACAAGCTCACCAATAAAAGGGAGCTAGTCAGCATCGCTCAACAGCTTAAAGCACTGTGCGCCGAGCATAACGTGCTGTTTATCGTCAATG
>CAZHRO010000198.1:0-2449 GCA_964535045.1 uncultured Dehalococcoidales bacterium
CCCTCATCATACCAAATTTGCGTGATTCTCACTAACGTTTCTTCTCATAACAAGGAAGCAATAAAGAACCCAGCCATAATCAGAATAAGTATTATCTTGAGTAAACTACCCGCTGCGAAGCCCAGAAAGTCAACAACGGCAGACCCAAACGCCTGTTTGGGTTTCCTCCTTGCCATCAATTCCCCCAGAAAAGCATCAGCCAGAGGACCTACAATGATGCCCCAAAAACCCCCTTGACAGCGGGGGGGCCGTGATATAGTATGGCTTACAAGCGAAGATTTTGGAAAAACTAAACTGTTACTAAAATCCTGATGGATATGTCTTGGACAGATGGCACGATAATGAAGTACATCGGAATTATCTTCTGTCTGCTGTTACTGCTTGCCGCAGGCTGTACACCTGCACCGCCCAGCCTGGTACCTGCTTCACCATCGGTGCCAGAAGCGGCGCCCTCACCCTCTCCTGAGTCAGCACCGTCACCGCCGCCCCTGATAACGCCGTCGGCGGCACCCGAGCCATCCCCAGTTCCCCCACCTTCTCCTGAGACCACAACCCCTACAGGAAGCACACCCGCTCCAGAACCGGAGCCGGAGAGTAAAGAGTCGGCGACGCAATTTACCTGGACAATAGACTCAGGTATTCGCCTTGAGGATGCCACCGTCCCCAATATACTGCGCTTAGAGGATGGCAGGTTCAGGCTATATTACGGAGGACCCGGCGGCATACTCTCGGCAATATCTCAGGATGGACTTACCTTCACCAAAGAGGCAGGCGTGAGGGTGTCTTCGGGCAGTGCCGGCAGTGGGGAAATGATTGTCAGTGACCCTACCCCGGTGAAGCTCAAGGACGGCAGGGTAAGGATGTTCTATAAAGGCAGCACCGGCCCGGGCGGCCCCGGTCAAGCTGTGCACAGCGTTTTTTCAGCCGTTTCCACTGACGGGCTTAGCTTCGAGAAAGAGGGCATCAGGATTGATTCGCAGCAGACCCCCGATGGCGGCTGGGCATCCGTCCCGGAGGCTATTCTGCTGCCGGACGGCAGGGTGAGAATCTACTACGTTTCCGACGGTGCTGACGTGGGACACGGCGTAGTCTCGGCTATATCCGAAGATGGGCTGAGCTTTACCAGGGAAGGCCCGGTGCTCCCAGGCTTCGTTGACCCGGCGGTAATCAGGCTTGCCGGCGGCGAGTACCTCATGCTGGCGGTCGCTTTCCCCTTCAGCGCCAAGGGCAGGCTCACCGATGCCTCCCCTGGTATTTACAGCTTTACCTCCCCGGATGGTATTAACTTTAAAGACCGCCAGCTGGTGCTGGCAGGAGAGGGCAATATCGACCCGGCCATCGTTGAGGTTGCCACTGGCACCTACCGTGTCTATTACTGGAATGTTGCGGACAAGCCTTCAGTGATAAGAAGCATCAGCGGTAAACTGGTGTCAACTTCTACACCGGCATCCTCCGCAGCTCCGCCCAATATAGAATCTGTTCTTGCTCCCAGGAGCATCGCGGGAGCAGGAGTATGGCTATTCGCCGTTGATGACGGTAGCCCACAACTCGCTCTTTCAGCAGAGTCTGATGGCAAGCTTCTCATGGGCCGTCTGACTGTAACCGACCCCAACGCCGCCGTATCGTGGCAGACCGTAGCCAGTCCGTACGACACGGGAGGATTGCCTATCGCCGACCACTGGCACGTCTTTGCCCATGGCTATCACTGGCTGGTCTTCTCCGTGGCCGGAGACAGCGCCAGTTACCTGCTCAAGCTGGACAAAGATTTTGAACGCATCGCCGTTGTCCCCGTGGGGCATACCGACGGTCCCACCAATGACATGTTCCTGGTGGCCGAGCCTGAGGGCGTGGCGGTCGGTCATTTCGTGCCGGGCTACGGGCATACCGTCCACCGCTTCGACTTACAGGCGAAAAAGACCGGGCAGGTGCGTATCGGCGGCCGCAGGTACACTCACACCAACGGTTCCAGCGCCATCCCACTGGAAGACGGCTATCTTCTCTTTGCCACCGAATCGTTAAATCCCACGGTTACCAGCGCGGTGCGGGCTATCAGCTTTGACAGCTCGTGGCGCCCGGTCAGTATTAAACCCGTCTTTGATGAAGATGGTACCAATGCCGTTATGGCCACCGCCGTCCGCTTAGCCAGCGGTTATACTATTGTGCATCTCCGTGTCCGCACCGGTGTTTCCCCGCGCCAGAAAATACCTTCCGCACAGCCCGGTCCTTTACCGGCGGATGACAGTGGTGCACTGGTGAGACTGGTGCTGGCACCAGACGGTACGATGGTCAGCAAAGAAACCTTGGTTGCCAGCGGCACCAACAGGGTTCACACCACGCTGGTAGGCAACCTGCTGATAACTACTTGGGATGAGGCTGGCACAGTCCGCCTGCGCGTTGACCGGATCCACTAAAACGGCTTGTCTGCTTAATAAACCCCTTATGGCGCTCC
>CAZHRO010000199.1:0-2424 GCA_964535045.1 uncultured Dehalococcoidales bacterium
AGTCGCACACCCAGCGATTTGTTTATAGCTTAATCCCTTTTTACGTATTCTAGACCAATAACCAACAAACTGCAAATACCAGGAGGAGAAAATGGAAAGGAGAGATGAAAGACCTCCAGTGCTGACCGAAGAGCAGACAGCTGGCGTTGACTGGCTACGCCGGTCATTGGCCGGTATCTTCGAGTTGAGCCCGCTGGAAGAAGATAATAAGAAAAAAGCGCTCAAGTTCCTGAGCCGGCTGCCTGACCGGACTATGGCAACCTGGGCGGATACTCTGAACATCGACTATATGTGGGGTTTTAGAACATATCCTGATTTTACCCAGAGAATCAGGTGCGAAGAAGCCAGACACTTCACAGACCAGTACCTTAATGACCGAAATGTCATTCCCACGCACTATAACCTCAATGAGCTGGTACACACAATGAAGAAACTATCCCTGGCAAATAGACTGCCGGTAGATAAGGAAATAGTGGAAAGAGGCGTCTGTGCTCTGGCGCTATCCCAATGCACCCAGGACGGCGTAGAATTCAGCAGATACGCCACTAACATCCTTGGCGGTAATAGCCAGCGGGATATCGTCAGTGAGTATCAACACGCACTTGAGAACGCTGAAGTTCACAAGCTGACAGAGTTTGACGCTGCCCTGAGGGCCACTCGATACGGTGGCTGGGTTGGGCAACGGCTCACTGAAACTAAACGCTTCCTCGGCCTTGAACCACCACGATTCACTATCCGGGTCGGTGAGCGTACTCCCCAGTGGGACTTGCTCTGGAAAAAAGTATTTACGGGAGGTGACGAATAATGAGCAATGAAATTGCCGCGGTATGGGCCAGGGTATCGACTGAGCCACAGCA
This sequence comes from uncultured Dehalococcoidales bacterium, assembly GCA_964535045.1. GTDB lineage: Bacteria > Chloroflexota > Dehalococcoidia > Dehalococcoidales > UBA5760 > UBA5760. The sequence continues at coordinate 858 of CAZHRO010000199.1, forward strand.
ATCCCTGGATAGCCAGGTGGCGCGGTCCAAGGAGGAATTGGAGAAGCGGGGCTATGTCGTACCGCCTGAGAAAGTCCTCAAGGTGGACTGGTCTTCTCTCGACCTCTCTACCTGCCCCCAGTTCCAGGAGCTCCGGGGCTGGATTCAGAGAAAGGAGATAGCCGCCCTGGGCTTTTTTGACCGCGACCGGCTTAACGCTATCGGCATTCAGAGACTGTCCTTCATCAGTGAATGCAAAGACAATGATGTTGAGTTGATCATCTGCCAGGGTCCGCCAGTCCTTAATGAGCTTGAAGGTCAGCTTGTTGAGTTGGCAATGGCCATTGGCAAACAGAGACAGGTACTCCGTGCCCAGCAAGGCTCACGAGACGCTCTTAGGGAGCGGGCTACGGTGAAAGGGCTCTCCACCAACAACCATCCGCCATATGGCTATGATTTCGATGAAAGCGGTACTCGGCTGATACCCAACGCCAACTGGGAAACAAGGGCGCTCATCATACACGAATACCTGAAAGGTAGTACACTAAAGGGTGTGGCCAAGGAGCTCCAGAAGCGCGGCATCCTCAGCCCCAAGGGGAAAGAATACTGGCCGGAGCCAACCATCTTCCTCATCCTGACGGATTCGGTCAATTGCGGAGTTTACCGGGCCCTGCGCCGGCAGAGTGTTGAGCCAACAAATCGCCGGGGTAACACCTATGGGAAAAGCTCGACCAGGCGTCAGCCCGGGATACCACTGCCAAACATCGTAGTAGAAAAACCAATTATCACTGAAGCTCAGCATGAATGGATACAGGACAGGCTGGCACAGAACAAGCGAAATGCCAGCCGCAACGGAAAGAGAGAATATCTGCTCCGCGGCATGATCTACTACGAAGGTGATAATCTCCGTTACTACGGTCGCGACATCCGGCATATATCCTGGGCATACCGGTATAACCATCGTGGTAAGAACGGCAATCCCCGGGCTTACCTGCCAGGACGAAAAACAGAAGCCCAAGTGGAAGCCAAGGCACGTGAGGTACTGACCAGCAATGAGGTTATCGAACAAGAGCTTGGCTGGAGAGGCGCCGCCATAGAAGAAACCAGGTCAAAGCTGGAGAGCGAGTTGAAGAGGCTTGACCGCAAGTCCAATGAGAACCTCAACGCCGAAACCGAACTGGTCAGCCTTAAAACTCATGGTAGGGTCTCTGATGAAGCTTATGATAGAGAGCGGGGTCTGCTACTCGCAGAGCGAAAGTGGGTATCCGAGGAAAGAGAGAGAATCACTCAGAGGCTTGCTGATCTCAAGAAGCAGTCAGTCTCCCTGGTAAGCCTGGACCAGCTCCGCCAACAGATGGCAGACAGGCTCTTCTCCAATAAGTTCGAAGACCGGCGTTTTATTCTTGAAGCCCTTCGGACTAAAGTGATTGTCACCGAAGACGGTGCCATCGATGTTGAGTTTACCATCGGCGGAGATGAAAATGGTGGTGGCATTGTCTTAAGCAGTCCCCTGAACGCTTGCCCACGATATTAAGTTGTTCCACTTAACCCCCTTTTGGCTATCCGATAGTGGGCAAGGCTATCGGCT
>CAZHRO010000200.1:0-2419 GCA_964535045.1 uncultured Dehalococcoidales bacterium
TAACAAGCGTGAAGGGTGGGGGGGGTAAACATTGAAACGAGAAATCTAACAGCTTACGAGAGATGAAACATATCAATTCCCTGCTTAACTATTGAAGTTCTTCAACCGGTTTACTTAAGCGAGTAGGCTTCTGTATTTACTGTTGGCCAGTATTTTTGGCTCAATCTAGGCAGGTCTTTAAAAATGCCTGACCGGGAAGCAAAGCGGTCGGCACTAGAGGCTCTTAGTGTAAGGTAACCCTGCATCCGGCCGAAACATACGTATAGATGGGCTAATTTCTGCTGAAGGTCAGCTGTATCTACCCCGTCCTTCCAGGTAGTAGATAGCATCAGCTATCACGGTGTCGCTACCGAAGCCTCCTGCCTTGGTAACAATCCTCAACCCATTCCTGGTACCACCAATTAGCTCACCCACGGCAACCCCCGGTTCAAGTTCTTCAAGAATCCCTATCCCGGTAGCGCCCAGGGCACGGCTTATCTCCCGGGCAACGTCGCCCCCCGACAGGAAGAGCCCGGACAGCTGCCGCCGCTGTAGCGTTCTGAAGGCGATTCTGGCCAGGAGCCTGGCAGAAGCTACCTTCAGGGCGGGCACATACCGGCTCAGGGCTGAGGTTATGATAATACTCCGACCGCAGTCTAGGAAACGGTCAATCTCTTTAGCTATCTGGTTCAGCTTGATAAACTGCCCCTTTGGCGATATGAATTCGTCCGGCTGAACCGAAATCAGGGGTAGCTTGAGGCTGGACTCTGCCACTTTTAGCTGTCTCAGGGTAGCTTCGTGGCGGCTGCTGACCACGGCCAGTACCGGCTGCTGGTTGACTGCTGGCGTAGCTACTTTAGAGACGCTGCCGCTAAAGCCGAAGGCAGGAGGTAGCTCCATAGCCAGACCCGCCGAACCGCAGGGTAACCAGAGGCAGTTCGTCATAGCCAGAGCTTCAGCAATGTACCTGAGGTGGGTCTCTTCGGTGGCATCAGCCACAATAATCTTTGCCTGGCTGGTGGTTATCAACTGGTTAAGGTGAGCTGGCCCCCTGTTTACATCATCTGAGCCGAGGCTCCCCACTTGAAGGCCGCTCTGCTTCTGGAGCAGCGTAGGAATATGGGCTTCGGTTACGGGAAAAACAGGGTCCTGAGCGAAGGCGGTTCTGTCTACCGGTATGCCGGCAACGAGGAGTTTCCCGTTGGCTACGGTGCGCTTATTGGCGGGAAAGGCGGGTGAGACTACCGCCTTTTCGATGCCCAGCTCCTCCATTACCGCCCTTAGTTCCGAGCCAATATTACCGCGCAGGGTGGAATCGACCTTCTTATAGATGTATCGACCGCTGAATTTACGAGCTTGACGTCTTACCTTTCGACAGGCTGTCTCGGGGTCATCACTTCTACTGTCAGTGCTTATCACCACCACGCTGGTATCTCTGGGCAGTCTGCCGCCGAAGGTGAGAACGGTATCAAGCCCCATCTTGGCAAAGCCCACGCCGGTATCCATGGCTCCGGTGAGGTCATCAGCCAGAATGCCAAACCTGGTGACTATTCCCCCTTTTTCTAATGGCTGTTTCAATTTCCAGTTGTTGCCACGCTGTTTAATGTTAAATAGCTGCTTGCTGGCTGCCAAAGGCTTCACTGTATAGATCCGGCATCGCTCACAGTAGTGAGACTTAGACCGGCACCTGATTTCCCAAGGGGGGATTTACTTCCGCTCCAAAATCATAGCCATCCCCTGCCCGCCGCCGATGCACAGGGTTGCCAGCCCAAGCTCCAGTTCGCGACGTATCATTTCGTGGACCAGAGTAACCAGGAGTCTGGCACCGGTACAGCCAATCGGGTGACCCAAGGAAATCCCACTACCGTGAGGGTTTGTCTTCTCAATATCCAATCCCAGCTCTCTAATTACACCAATCGCCTGCGAGGCGAAGGCTTCATTCAGTTCGATAAGCTCAATGTCCTCTAGCTTGAGCCCGGCTAGCTTAAGCGCCTTCTTGATGGCTGGAACCGGTCCCAGCCCCATGTAGGCCGGGTCAACACCGCCGGCGGCGTAGGCACGGATGGTAGCCAGTGGCTTAAGTCCCAGCTCCCCGGCCTTCTCGGATGACATTACAACCAGGGCAGCGGCGGCGTCGGTTATCCCCGAGGCATTGCCGGCAGTTACCCCGCCACCCTCTTTAAATACCGGTTTCAGTTTCGCTAATTCATTCATAGATGTTTCTCTAGGGTGCTCATCGGTGTCAAAGAGGCTGGTCTTTTTATTCTGCTTTACTTCAACCGGAACTACCTCCTTCTTGAATATACCCTCCTTTATTGCCGCCATGGCTCTTTGGTTGCTCATTAGAGCGTATTCGTCCTGCTCCTTTCTGGTGATGCCGAACTTTTCGGCAATATTTTCTGAGGTTATCCCCATGTGATAATCATAGAATATCTCCCAC
>CAZHRO010000201.1:0-2399 GCA_964535045.1 uncultured Dehalococcoidales bacterium
CCTTTCAGAAAACACCCCGCTCGTGCTCTTACCGCTGGTCGAATTAGCTGTCTTGAGGAGCAGGGCATCGCCCGGCTTAATGTCCAGATTTTCCAGTTCGGTAGGTAGGATTACTTCGCTTCCTTTAATATTTACGACGTGTGCCGGGAGTATCCACCTCTCGATGGGGAACTCGTCAAGCTTCTTCCCGTCGGCGATGTAATGAGCCGGCGTATCCACGTGGGTGCCGACATGGGTGGGCATATCTAACTTTGATAGGTTACAGAAGTCCCCGTCCTCTATTTTAAGTATTAACTCCCTTGCGTATGGCGGATTACCCGGCCAGTCAATGGATTCCTCTCCCAGTAAGACACTAATATCATAGACTTCTTTATAGCTTCCCATCGTTACAACTCCTTGAATTCTTTATTTTGGGTTTACTTGTGCTATTCCTGATAGAAACTGAACCCGACGCCGCCGGGACCGACAATTAGCGAGGAGACCGGGCTGTATCGGCAGAGCAGAACCTCGGCGCAGTTAAACTCGCTGGTGAAGGTTTCTCTGAGGCTTTCGGCCGCCTCCTCCAGGCCGGTGTGGTCAATCATAACATGTAGCGGCTTCCTGGTTCCAACCCTTTGCTTGACCATATCAATCAGGGTTTGTAGTGCCTTCTTTTTGGTTCTCGGTCTCGCCAGGACCGAGGGCCTACCGGTGACAGTTGATATTTCGGTAAGAGGCTTCATGCTCAGCATATTTCCGGCTAGTGCCGCTGCTTTACTGATGCGACCGCTCCGGGCCAGGTAGGAGAGGGTGTCCATCATGAAGAGATAGTTTATCTTTGTCCTGATATCTTCGGCCACCTTAACCACTGTCTTTATGTCCTGCCCCGAAGCGGCGGCGCGGGCCGCCGCCAGTATGATAAAGCCCATCGCTCCGACCGTGGTTTTCGAGTCAAATACCTCGATGTTAAGGTCGGGAAGTTCGCTTTTTACTGCCTCCTTGGCCTGGGTGGCCGATTTGAAGGTCATGCTCAGGCTCGCCGACATCGTAACATTAAAGATGCTGTCTGCCTCTTTACCAAGCTGGCGGTAAAGCTCAGCGTATTCACCGGGAGGGGGGGCGGAGGTGGTGGGAAAGTTGTTTGACTTACTCACCATTTGAAATAGCTCGTCGGCGGTCTTGATGTCGACGAGGTCTTTATAGGTATTATTGTCAAAGTGAAAGACCAGGGGCACTCGATGAATGTCGTATTTGCAGATGAGCTCATCAGGAATAGAAACGGAGGAATCGGTGACAATGGCTATTTTACCCATAGCCCCTCCATTTTAGCTATCTATCTTGATAGCGGCCTTCAGTTCAGACTTGAGCGCACCTATGAAATCGGCTTTAATTGCCTCCTTGGCTTGGTAGACCGTTGCCGCGACATGGGGGGCTTTGCTGGCGCCGTGCAGCTTACGGACAATACCATTGACTCCGAGAATAAGACCGCCCCCCAGGTTTTGTCTCCGTGCCCCCGGTTCGTCCTTGAATAGGCCAATTGACTCTGCGAACTTAAACAGTATGTTACCCACGAAGGCGTCACAGACAAGCACATTGGCTCGTCCGCTCATCATCTGGTGGCCCTCTATATTGCCAACAAAATTAAGACCACTATCCTTTAACAGCGGGTAGGCTTCTCGTGTCAGCTGATTGCCCTTACCCTCCTCAGCACCAATATTAAGCAGACCCACGGTGGGACTGGGGATTTTAAGCAGCTTCTTGCAGTAGACGGAGCCAATGACGGCAAAGGTTAGAAGGTGATATGGCTTGCAGTCCATGTTGACCCCGCAGTCAAACACCACCGTTTTGGGGGCAGGACTGAAGATGGCTCCTCCTATAATAGGGCGTTCCACGCCGTCTATCATACCCAGATACCGAAGGGCACTGGTAGCTATGGCGCCGGTAGGACCGGCGCTAATCAGGCCGTCTGCTTCCCCGTCTCTTACTATCCTGGTAGCTACGGCTATTGAGGAGTTCGGCCTGTTCCGCACCGCTAGAGCTGGGTTCTTCCCCTCAGGGATGGATTCATCAGCTTTAACACGGCGAATGGGCAGGTGGGCGGCATCATACTTGGCCAGTTCCGCCTCTACAATATCGGGAAGGCCAACCAGGACTATCTCGACATCATTATTTTTCCTCGCCGCCATCACCGCCCCTTTTATTATCTCCCCCGGGGCATAGTCACCCCCCATGGCATCCACGGCTATTCTGACCTTCTGGCTAGCCTTTACCATGAAATACCTCCTTTGCTTCGGATGTTGCGCAAAGCTTTATCTTGGTTATAATTGGAAGCTTAAGATGGGTTGCTGAAGGCATAGTCGATAAATCTTCTACCATTGTGAACGGCAACACTGGCTGATTCTTCAGCAATGTAGAGCCAG
>CAZHRO010000202.1:0-2377 GCA_964535045.1 uncultured Dehalococcoidales bacterium
CCGCCGGCATCATGCTCTCACTAATGAGCCTGCCGATAATTGTCAGCGTCTCCGAAGATGCCTTAAGGGCAGTACCAGATGAGTTCAGGCAGGCAGCTTATGCCCTGGGAGCTACCAGGTGGGAAACAATAAGGCATGTCTCTATTCCAGCCGCTCTCTCTGGAATCACGGCAGCCATCATGCTTGGCACAGGTCGCGCCATTGGGGAGACTATGACGGTACTTATGGTCGCTGGAGGTGCCCTGGCTGTGCCCATGTCCCCTACCGAACCCATGATGCCCATGACCGCTGCCATTGCTTCTGGTATCGGCAATGCCGTCCGGGGAGGGTTGCAGTATCAGGCGCTCTTCGCTATTGGTCTCATTCTGTTTATCCTCACCCTAACGGTTAATGTCGTTGCTGATAGAGTGCTGGAACGCCAGAAACGGAAGTTTGCCAGATGAGGATTGGAACGACAACATCGCGTCGGACATCTCAGCGAGCCGCCTTCGGGCTGCTCATCGCAGCCACTGCCATCGTTGTCGCGCCGATTGTAGTTATAATCCTTCAGATTGTTATCAACGGCGCTGGTGCTATCACCTGGGAGTTCCTAACCCAAGCTCCTTCACAGGCAGGAAAAGCAGGGGGCATTTCCCCAGCGATTGTGGGCACTTTCTACCTTATGCTGGGCACGATTATCTTCGCGCTGCCCGTGGGGGTGATGGCGGGTGTATATCTGACCGAGTATGCCCGTGACAACTGGCTGACCAGAACAATCAATATGGCGATAGTCAACCTGGCTGGGGTACCAAGCATTGTCTATGGTCTTTTCGGGCTGGGGATATTCGTTCTGGCTTTTCACTTTGGCATGTCCTTGCTTTCCGCCAGTTTAACCTTAGCCTGCCAGGCCCTGGCCATGACCGTTACTACTTCGAGAGAGGCGATTCTGGCCGTGCCCAGAGAATACAGGGAAGGCAGTCTGGCCATCGGAGCTACTAAGTGGCAGACAACGAGACACATAGTCTTGCCACAGGCACTACCAGGAATAATTACCGGAGCCATCCTGGCGATGAGCCGCGCTGCTGGCGAAACAGCGCCAATTCTGGTCGTGGGAGCTGCCTTCATGCTCCCCTCACTGCCAACGTCTCCGTTTGATCAGTTCATGGCGCTCCCTTACCACCTATACACAGTGGCGGCTCACGTTCCTGGCATGCCCAAGAGCACGATGTGGGGCGTTGCCCTGGTGCTGCTCATGGTAGTTCTGTCTTTCAATATCCTCGCCACGGCTATCAGGTTGCGTGCTCGCCAGCGGAGGTACAGTTCATGAGAGTGAATTTTGAGTTGCTGAATAACAGGGCAACTATCGACCATAACCCGAAATTGAACACGGCGGGGGTGAACCTCTACTACGGAACCTTTCAGGCATTAAGGAACATATCCCTGAAAATACCCGAGCGGGCTATCACCGCGGTAATTGGCCCGTCCGGGTGCGGCAAATCGTCCTTTCTCCGACTCTTCAACCGAATGAATGACCTCATCCCCGGAGCCAGAGTGGAAGGGCGCATTGAGCTTGATGGCATCAACATATATGACAAATCCATCGATGTAGTAGAGCTGAGAAAGAGGGTGGGCATGGTCTTCCAAAAGCCTAACCCTTTCCCCATGTCAGTATTCGAGAACGTGGCTTTCGGCCCGAGGCGACATGGCGAGAACAACCGCGGGGAGCTTGAAGGCATCGTTGAGAGGAGTCTGCGTCGAGCGGCACTATGGGATGAAGTTAAAGACAAACTGGGGCAGTCTGCTTTGGCTTTGTCTGGGGGACAGCAGCAGAGGCTCTGTATCGCCCGGGTGCTGGCCGTGGAACCCGAAGTTATCTTAATGGACGAACCATGCAGTGCCCTCGACCCGGTAGCCACTCTCAAAATCGAGGACTTGATGAGAAGCCTAGCTGAGAATTATACTATCGTCATCGTCACTCACAACATGCAGCAGGCAGCACGGGTGTCAGACATGGCTGCCTTCCTCATGATGGAAGATGACAGAGCCGGAATACTGGCTGAATATGGCCCGACTGCCCAGCTCTTTACTAACCCCAAAGACAAGCGCACTGAGGACTACATTACCGGACGGTTCGGATAAAGTAAGAGGGAGGTGGCCAGCATGGAGATAAGGTCAGCCTTTCATAAGAAATTGAGGGAGATCCAGGATGATGTTCTGGTCATGGGCAGCATGGTAGAAAAAGCTACTATCTCCTCCGTCAAAGCTCTTAAGGAGAGAGACCTTGACCTGGCGCATGAAATAATCACCGGTGACCTGAAGATAAACCAGAAGAGGTTTGAAATCGAGGAGAAGTGTATTCAGCTCATTGCTACCCAACAGCCTATGGCAAGCGACCTGC
>CAZHRO010000203.1:0-2375 GCA_964535045.1 uncultured Dehalococcoidales bacterium
GCTACGGCGGTATTGTTCCCGAAGTCGCCTCACGGCAGCACGTCCTGGCAATAATTCCCGTTGTTAGGCAGTCCATGGTGGAGGCCCAGGTCACCTGGGATGACATAGGGGGTGTCGCTGTTACCAGAGGCCCCGGCCTGGCGGGTTCATTACTGGTCGGTGTGAATATGGCCAAGGCTATTTCCCTGGCCCGTGAATTACCACTCACCGGGGTTAATCACCTGGAGGGGCACATCTACGCTAACTGGCTCACCGGCTCCGGTGTAGATTTCCCGGTGCTTTGCCTGATTGTTTCGGGTGGGCACAGTGATTTAATACTGATGCGGGGGCACGGAGATTACCTCCGTGTTGGCAGGACGCGTGATGATGCGGCTGGCGAGGCTTTCGACAAAGCCGCCCGGATACTGGGTTTGGGCTATCCCGGTGGCCCCGCTATCGAGCAGGCCGCCAGAAGCGGTGCCGACTTGCTCAATCTACCTCGTGCTTGGCTAGCCGGTACCTATGACTTCAGCTTCAGCGGGGTTAAGACGGCGCTGCTTCGTATGGTACAGGCGGGTAAAATTTCGTCTCCCGCCGATGCTGCCGCCTCGTTTCAACTGGCCGTGGTTGAAGTCCTGGTGGCTAAGACGGTGGCGGCAGCTAAGGAGTACCGGGTGAAGCATATCTTGCTTGCCGGCGGCGTGGCTTCAAATAAGCTGCTGCGCCAGAGGCTGGGTGAAGAGTCGCCTCTTCCGGTTCTGGTTCCGGAGCCTATCTTATGCACCGATAATGCCGCCATGATTGCCGCCTGCGGTTACTATAGATTCCAAACTGGTAAGACGGACGGCTTAGATTTGGACGTGAGTCCCGGCCTCAAATTAGGCTGAAGGACGTCGGTTTACATAATACTGAGCTTAAGAAGTCGGTATCTTATTTTTGTACTAACCTAAAAAATAGCGTATAATAAAAATATAAAGACATTATAGGTATTAATAGGTTGATAAAAGCCTTAAAAACCCCGTTATTATCTGACGTTTACTTTAAATAGCTCCCTTTTTAGTTGAAACCTGTTGCGTTTTACAGTATGATATAGAAGTTAGCAGTCTCAAGGTTCGAGTGCTAAACAGCGGACTCAAAATGTTAATCTAAAATCAAGAAGGAGGATTGGAATGGCTGAAAAGATTAAGCCACTGGCTGATCGAGTGGTGGTCAAGCCCATTGAGCGGGAGACGGTAAGCAAGGGTGGTATTGTGCTGCCTGATACCGCTAAGGAAAAGCCCCAGGAGGGTAAGGTTGTGGCGGTTGGTGAGGGGAAGCTATCAGATGATGGCAAAAGAATTCCTATGGATGTTAAGGTTGGGGATATCGTGATTTACGCTAAATATGGGGGCACTGAGATTAAGATTGATGACGAGGAACTGATTATTCTGCGTGAGAGCGATATTCTGGCTAAAAAGGCTAAATAAAAAAACGGTTTAGTATGAAGGAGGGGAAAATTGGCCAAACAGATTATATTTGACGAAGAGGTCAGGCGTTCGTTAAAGAAGGGAATAGACACCCTGGCGGAGGCGGTTAAGGTGACCTTGGGGCCCCGGGGACACTGTGTGGCACTCGATAAGAAATGGGGGGCTCCGTCGGTAATCGATGACGGTGTCAGTATTGCTAAGGATATTGAGCTTCCCGACCCCTTCGAGAATATGGGGGTGCAGTTAGTTAAGGAAGCGGCGACCAAGACCAATGACGCCTGTGGTGACGGCACCACCACCTCGACTGTCCTGGCCCACGCTATAATTACTGAAGGCTTTAAGAATATAGCCGCCGGGGCAGAAGCAATGGCGCTGAAGAGGGGTATTGAGAAGGCTACTGATGCCATTGTCGAGGAGCTGAGGAAGGCCTCGACTGAGGTAAAGGGTAAGGAGCAGATTGCTCAGGTAGCGACCATAACGGCGGTGGATAAGCAGATTGGCGACCTGATTGCCGAGGTGATGGAAAAGGTGGGCAAGGACGGGGTTATCACGGTTGAAGAGTCCAAGGGTATCGCCTATGAGACCGAGTATGTAGAGGGGATGCAGTTTGACCGGGGCTATATCAGCCCCTACTTCATCACCAACGCCGAGAAGATGGAGACAGTGCTGGAAGACCCCTACATTCTGATTACCGATAAGAAGATTTCAGCCGTGGCTGACCTCTTACCGGCTCTGGAGAAGATACTCCAGGTGTCGAAGAATCTCCTGGTGGTGGCTGAAGACATTGAGGGTGAAGCCCTGGCGACTCTGGTGGTCAACAAACTGAGGGGGACCCTTAATGTTCTGGCGGTCAAGGCTCCGGGATTTGGTGACCGCCGCAAGGCGATGTTAGAGGATATGGCAATTCTTACCGGCGGCAAGGTGATTTCG
>CAZHRO010000204.1:0-2357 GCA_964535045.1 uncultured Dehalococcoidales bacterium
TTGCTCCTACGCACATGTTAATCGGCTATCGCATTCGCCTGCAAAACGTTGCCTCAACCTCTCAAGCTTTGGCTACAATTAATTATAATTATTGTCGGATTTTGAGTAGTGGTTTCGGCTGGCTCTGTAGTGTCTCATCGGTGACACGGGTGGTACACGTTTCTCCGAGCTTATCTGTCGAGTTAGCCTCGTCTCGGACACGTTAGGTAATGCCAGCGTCTGCGGTAGTGACACCTTTGCGGTTTCACGCCGCAGGCCAAGTTGCTCTTCCACTTTGCCGTACACCTTTAGAGTTTCATGAGCTGCCTTCTCCCAGGAAAACTGCTGCACCCGCCGAAAGCCCTTTTGCACCAGCTCATCTCTCAGGGATGGTTCCGAGGCTAATTGCTGTATGAGGCAAGCCAGCCGGTTGCTATCATCCGGAGCAAAAAACAGGGAGGCCTCACCTGCCACCTCTGGCAACGATGAGTTGTTGGAACATATGACCGGGCAGCCACATGCCATCGCCTCAACAATAGGCAGACCAAATCCTTCGTAAAGGGAGGGCATGACCAGGGCTAAAGCCGAACAGTAGTAGCCTGGCAGTTCCTCATCGGGTACGTGTTCTACAAAGACCACTTCGTCGTCGAGCCCCAGGCGTCTCATCTCTGAGATAGTTGACTGTCGGAAGCTGTCGCTACGCCCAGAGTTTCCTGCCTTTACCAGCTTCAAACCAGATAGTGTGCCTCCCCCTTTTTTAAGAATTGCGAGGGCTTCCAGCAGGACGCTGAGATTCTTCCTGGGCCTATCGGTACCGACATAGAGTACAAATGGGAACCCAAGGTCTTTTCCAGGCACGGGCCGAAATAGCCTGCGGTCAACTCCGTTGTAGACAACGGTTATCTTCTCTTCCGATATGCCCAGGCGCTTTACCAGGTCTGCCTTGGTGCACGCGGATACGGCGATAATATGCTCAGCTCGTTTAAGTCCGAGTACGTCCAGTTTTAGCCCGGCCCTGTCCCGTACCCCTTCTCTCGAAAAGGGAAAGCATATTCTGACCAGGTCATGGACGGTGATTATGAAGGGTTTCCTCAAGAAAATGCCATAACGGGCAAAATGCTGGCTGGGAAAGTGAATTGGCGGAGAAACTTTGCTCAGGCGGTAAAGAAGTGTTACGCTGTCCCTCAGTGACCCGTAACGCCGTGTTTCCAGTATTGGGACGCGAATTCGTCTGGCTAGCTCCTGGCTGTAGCGGTCAATGCCGCTAGTTTCACTGGTCGTCACTAACAGAGCCATGGTCTGTAACCCCGGTTAACGAAGCTTTGTAAGAGACACGGACATCGCTACTGCCGCCATAAGAATTCTATTCGGGTGGCAGAAAGTTTGTCAACCCATTGTAGGTTGAAGAAGCCTTGTATCCCAACCCGATGATATTGAGCAGAAATGTTTTCGATAATCATGGCAAGAGCTAACTACTGACCCGAAGCTACATGCCACAATCTGTCGGCAAGATTCAGTATATAGTCCCGGTTCTCCAGATGTTCCTGCCGCTCCTGCGGTATAGCCTCAATCCCCAGGTAAGCTCCGGAAATTGCCCCGGCCATTGAGGCGATGGTGTCTGTATCACCTCCCAGGCTGACTGCATATAGTATAGCCGAAGCAAAATCTTTGGGATGGGCTAAGAAGCAAAGTATAGCCGTGGGCACAGAACTGAAAGCCTCGATGCCATGCCCCAAGTCGCGGACCACCGCCTCTGTGTCGGCAGGATTTTTTAACAGGGTGGTAAACTTTGTCAGCTTAGCACGGTAAATATCCTCGGTTGTAAAATCCACGAGACGGGAGGTGAAAAACTGCACATCAAGCCTTTCATCGGGATTCCCGGCAACGGCGAGAGCAACTGCCCTTGCCTGCAGGACAGCGCCCTCCATGCCCAGGATATGGGAATGAGTTATCAGGCTGGTCTGGCAGGCTATCTCCCTCAGCTTTTCAGGGTCGTTCCAGAAGAGGAGCCCTACCGGCGCTACCCGCATGGCCGCACCATTGCCAAATGAGCCGCCGGGATAGATATGACTGGCTGCTTTGTCCCATGCGTGCCCGTTTCTTAAAAGTTGGAAAACCCGCGGCGGCCCAGGACCATAACCACGCCAGGGTTCCTTGAAGTAGTTATCGGCAAAACGCTTTGCCATGTGGGCACCATTAAAGCCTCGGTTTTCTATAAGAGACTCGGCTACACTGATGGTCATGTGGGTATCGTCGGTGTATTTGAGGAGATGCTCTATCACGGCTATCCGTCCAATATCCTGCTCGGCAGCCATGTGTTGTCCCTCCCTGGAAGCACCGATAGCATCTCCCAGAGCCGCGCCCATGAGTGAGCCCAG
>CAZHRO010000205.1:0-2339 GCA_964535045.1 uncultured Dehalococcoidales bacterium
CGTTCTGAGACCAGCCGGCTTACCTGCCCTCTCCCGCTGATAGCCAACAACCGCCCCCAATCCCGCTGCCGCCAGCAGACGGAGAACCATCTCAAGCTCGATTGACATCTCAGCCTGCCTTCTTAGCCGCCAGTAGCCGGTTGAGGGCATTCATATAGGCTTTAGCGCTGGCGACGATAATGTCGGTGTCAGCACCACGCCCGGTGTAGGTTGTTCCCCCGCTCTCAATACGGATGAGCACTTCACCAATGGCGTCAATGCCTTCAGTCACCGACTTAACAGTGAACTCGGTAAGTTCATTGGGCACACCTAAGAGCCGGTTAATCGCCTTACACACGGCATCTACCGGGCCTGTCCCCAGAGCCGCATCGGCCAGAACCTGACCCTCGGGTCCAATAAGCCTCACTGAAGCGGTGGGAATACCCCTATCACCGCTGGATACCTGAACACAGTCGAGGCGATAGACCTCAGCCACGGTGCGCAGCTCCTGGGCAATCAGAGACTCAATATCGCGGTCGGTAACCTCTTTCTTCTTATCAGCCAGCTCCTTAAACGCAGTGAAAGCACGGCCAAGGTCCTCCTCCGATAAGCTATAGCCCAGCTCGGCCAGCCGCTCTCTGAAGGCGTGTCGTCCGCTGAGCTTACCCAGCACCAGGCTCGAGGCAGGGACACCAACCGTCCGGGGGTCGATTATCTCAAAGGTTATGGGCATCTTAATAACGCCGTCCTGATGAATCCCCGACTCATGGCTAAAGGCGTTAGCACCAACAATCGCCTTATTGGGCTGGACCGGGAAACCGGTAAGCTCGCTAACCAGCCGGCTCGCCCGGTAGATTTGCTTGGTATTTATGCCGGTAGTCACGCCAAAAAGGTCACGGCGGGTCTCAACCGTCATGACAATCTCCTCAAGCGAAGCATTACCCGCCCTCTCGCCGATGCCATTAATAGTGCACTCTACCTGCCTGGCCCCCCGCCTCACCGCCTCCAGACTGTTAGCTGTCGCCAGACCCAGGTCATTGTGGCAGTGAACACTAACGATAGCCTGCTCAATATTGGAGACGTTCTGGAAAATTCCCTCGATAAGATTGCCAAACTCACCGGGTATCGCATAACCAACCGTATCGGGAATATTCACCGTTGTGGCTCCGGCATCAATCACCGCCTCCAGAATCTGGTAGATATACTCCGGCTCGGTTCGACTGGCATCCATCGGGGAAAACTCAATATCATCGGTATATTTCTTTGCCCTAGTCACCATCTCCCGTGCCATCTCAAGAACCTGCTCCCGGCTCTTCCTGAGCTGATACATAAGATGAATATCTGAAGCCGAGAGGAAAACATGCAGCCGCGGGTGCTTAGCTCCCTTAACCGCCTCCCAGGCACTATCAATATCATCAGGATGAGCCCGTGCCAGGGCACAAATCACCGGCTTTCGAAGTTCCCGGGCAATAAGGCTAACCGCCTTAAAGTCGCCCGGAGAGCTAAAGGGGAAGCCAGCCTCGATAACGTCCACCCCCAGCCTTTCCAGCTGCCTCGCTATCTCCAGCTTCTCGCTGATATTAAGCGCCCCCCCAGCCGCCTGCTCTCCATCCCGCAAAGTGGTATCAAAGATTACCAACCTGTCCATATTCCCGCTGTTTCCTCTCTAAGACCGTAAACAAATTACTACCCAATACAAAACCAGAACCCCCACCTTCCTGCCCACTATTCTAAATAGCACACTTATGCTATTTACACAAGCTTAGCTTACCAAAGGACGGAGAAGGCAGTTTTTCTAGCTATGTAGACCTTCTCGCAGCCGAGTCTGCCCAGATTTTTCTGCATTCTCTCCCTTTGTAATTCCGAGAAACAAAGCCTACTTCTCTTTAAGCCAGACCATCATATCGCGGAGTTCCTTACCCACCTTTTCAATCAGGTGCTCTTCATCCATCCGCCGCAGAGCATTATAAACCGGGCGGCCAGCCTGGTTTTCCAGAATCCACTCCCGGGCAAAGCTGCCATCCTGAACCTCAGCCAGGATTTCCTTCATCTCTTCTCTGACCATGTCATTAATAACTCGCGGTCCCCGGGTGTAGTCGCCATACTCTGCAGTATAACTGACTGAGTAGCGCATATAACCCAAGCCACCCTGCTGGATAAGGTCAACGATCAACTTAAGCTCGTGGAGACACTCAAAGTAGGCTATCTCCGGTTGATAACCAGCCTCAACCAGGGTTTCAAAGCCAGCCTTGATGAGAGCGGTGACTCCGCCGCAGAGCACGGCCTGCTCACCAAAGAGGTCGGTCTCAGTCTCTTCGGCAAAGGTGGTTTCAATAACCCCGGCCCGGGAACAGCCAACA
>CAZHRO010000206.1:0-2325 GCA_964535045.1 uncultured Dehalococcoidales bacterium
GGCGATGGTTTCCTTCTCCTCAAATCCGGGCTGTCTCAGGTGGCAGTGCAGGTCAATAAACCCCGGCGAGACTATCAGTCCCTCGGCGTTAAGGATGTCGTAATCGAGTTGGGGCTGGGCTATCTCGTCTCGGCCGAGCCATGAGATTTTGCCATCAGCAATAAACAGGCTACCGCTTTCATCTATCCCCGGGACGAGACTAATTATATGACCGTCTTTAATAAGCAGGCTCTTCGTTTTTGCTTTCATTTATTTAGCGCTCTCCGGCGTAGTGGCTGGGTTTGAAACCGTGAGCCTCAGCCTCCTTCTCAGAATCAAAGACAATCAGGTTTTCCGGCTTTATTTTTCGGGCCAGGTGGCTTCGGGCGCTGTGGTAGGTCTTGGTATCTTTCCGCCCTTCATGCCAGTCGGTGCTGGCAATGTATTTTGGCTCGAAGCCGTGCTCACAATAGACACACCTCAGTGTTAGCGGGTCAAAGTTTACTATCTTAAATTCAGGTTTGAGGTACTTGGTTTCGGGTTCCTGTACGGAGACACACCGCGGGTTGGGGCACCGAATACCAGAGTCTCGTCGGTAAAGAGGGTAGTCTGTTTGAGGTGGGGAGTCTTCTTCCTGAACAGGAGGGGTTTTCTTAGTCCCCAGCAGGAGGGAAATAAGAGCCATCCTGACCGGAACCCCTAGTGCCGCCTGCTTAAAGTACATACTGCGTGGGTCGGTATCCAGCTCATAGGCTAGCTCGTCAACCCGGGGTAACGGGTGCATAATGAGGGTTTTCTTAAAACCCTTGTCCTTAAGTAATTCCTTATTCACGGCAGAGTATCTTGCCCTGGGTTTCGGTTCGGTTTCGGCAGTGGTGAACCTCTCTTTTTGGGCTCGGGTGACGTAGAGGGCGTCAACACCCCTCTTGAGCTCAACTTGAATGCTGATGTTGGGCATCATGGCTAGCTGGTGGGGGCTGCTCGGTGTAATGTATATTGCGTCTAGGGGGAGAATGTTCTCTTTCGCGGACTCATTAGAGGTCTCGGGTCTTTCCAGCTCACCTCCGTATTCGGTAACCAGTTTCTCGAGGACGTGTTTCGGCACCTCAAGCCCCGGGATGGGGCAGAAGAGAATGTTGGCTCCCAGCTTAGCCAGCGCGAAGACCAGGGAATGGACGGTGCGTCCGTATTTCAGGTCTCCCCAGAGAGCAATCTTTAGCCCCTTGATGGTCTTTCTTTCCTTCTTGATAGTGTAGAGGTCCAGGAGGGTCTGGGTGGGGTGTTGATGGCCTCCGTCCCCAGCATTTATTACCGGAACACCGGCATAATCGGCAACCACTTTAGCGGCTCCCTCCCAGGGGTGGCGGATGACAATTATATCGGCGTAGCTCCCAACCACCCTGGCCATATCCGCGATGCTCTCCCCTTTAGCCAGCGAGGTTGCCTTGGTGTCTATGGCACTGATGACGCTGCCTCCCAGTCGGTGCATGGCGGTCTCAAAAGACAGGCGCGTTCTGGTGCTGGGTTCGAAAAAGAGGCTGGCCATAATCTTGCCGCGGCAGAGCTCCAGCTGTTCCGCCGTTAGCGACAGCATTTCGTCAGCCACGGAGAAGATGGCCCTTATTTCTCCGTTGGATAGGTCGTCTATGGTTACCAGACTTCGACTAACCAGAGCCATAGTAGCTCCTTTCGAGGTCATCTACCGTTTCGTGCTTACTTTCAGCGGGTTTGTTATTGTCAGTGCTTACGATAGCGACTTCATCCCAACCATCAGTTTCTGTCAGGTGTACCTGTATCGTTTCCTTTCTGGAGCTCGGGATGTTCTTACCGACATAGTCGGCGCGTATCGGCATCTCACGGTGACCGCGGTCGATAAGAACCGCCACTTGAATTGACTTCGGCCTTCCCCGGTCAATGAGGGCGTCCATGGCGGCGCGGATGCTCCGCCCGGTGTAGAGGACGTCGTCAACCAGCACTACTAACTTATCATCAATACTGTTGGGGAGGCCGTTGTGCTGAATGACGGGGTTTCTCTTTGAAGAAGGGATGTCGTCCCGATAGTGGCTGATATCTAGCACCCCGACGGGTAGCCTCAACCCCTCGAAGTTTTCTATCAGGGTTGCCAGTCTCCCGGCTAGGGGAGCACCACGAGTCGGGATACCAATCAGGATAATGTCTGCGCTGGCCCGGTTGTGTTCGATGATTTCATGGGCGATGCGCGCCAGAGTTCGCCTGATATCGGCTTGGGTCATTAAGATTTTCTTGGGCATAAAAATAACCCCTTGCCCTGGCTAGCAAGAGGTTCCTGTATCAGTCTTCTCTATTTTTCCCTTGCCAGCCTCACTG
>CAZHRO010000207.1:0-2309 GCA_964535045.1 uncultured Dehalococcoidales bacterium
TCAGGGCACGGATGGTCTTGGGACCGACACCCCTTAACCCCAACAGGTGTTCAAAATTCTCAGGCTGGCGCTCGTAGGTACTGAGCAGAATCCTGCCGATGCTATCCGGGTGGAGGTCGTTCGTCGTCAGATAGTAACGCGAGGGCAGGTCAAGGGTCTTCAGTCTTTTTAGTTCGGCAAGTAGATTCTCAGGCTTCTCGGTAGTGACTATTTCGGTGACGGTAGCCCGGGTAGACCCGGACTCCGAAGCTACCAGATTCAGGGCCTGCCCTCTTGTCTCTGATAGAATGGCAGAGTGGGGCTCGTTGACAAAGTCAGCCACCCTTTCGCCCAACCAGTGGTAGCGGCGGGCATAGCGAGTAGTCTCGTTCATCCCCTGCTGAATGACTGCCCATGAGCCGTGGTGGGTAAACAAGAAAGTGTGGTGATAAAGTTGATAGCCATCCTGAACCGCGGAGCTATCTACCTTGGCTGACATGCGGCTGGCATAGACCAGCGCTGCCGGGTTTAGCGAAATAAGGTTTCCCCAGCCCTCTATCTCGGCCGGTGTCTTGCGGGAGGTCTTACCCTTGCCGCCAGCCACGAATAAACCGAGGTCTCTTTCTAAACCTCTTAATCCCTCCTTAAGCGCCCCGCATAGTGTGGTGGTGACGCCACTTGAATGCCAGTCAAAACCCAGGATACAACCGAAAGCCTGAAACCAGTAGGGATGTGAGAGGCGCCGCAACACCTCCTCAGCACCAAAGTCAGCTACGATGGCAACTGTAACCTCCCTGGCCAGCTTAACCATGCGGTCAAAGAGCCAGCGCGGTGCCTTGCCGTAATGGAGCGGGAGGTTGGCAACGCCGGTCCTGGTAGGATTAATAGCGGCTGACATACCTCCCTCAATTATAGATGACAGCTATCACAGCTGGCAGCGCTGCAACTGGCACAGGAACTCCCTCCTATGGGCACAGTTGCTCCACTATCACTCTTGGAAAAAGAGGTAAACGAGGAGAGCACCCGCTCAGCCTTACTCTGGCAGCGTGGACAAGAAGCCTCCTCATTAGAGCGGCTTAGCGGGCGCAATAGCTCAAACCTGGCACCACACTCGGAACATACGTATTCGTATAACGGCATCTCTGTCTCCTGTAAATAGTCTAACTGTTTTCCATCATAAGGTCAATATTCACCTTGCACCCCCGAAAATCTTGACTCAGGAAAGCCAGAAGAGTTACCATAGACCATAGACTGGAAATCTTAGATTCAAGGAGAACAAACATAATGGTGACAGATGTTTCCGACCAGACCTTTGAGAGTGAGGTCATAAAATCAAATCAACCAGTGCTTTTAGACCTGTGGGCACCCTGGTGCGGCCCCTGCCGTATGGTTGCCCCCGTCATTGATAAGTTAGCGGAAAAGTATAATGGTAAGATGAAATTCTGCCGGCTGAACGTGGATGAGAATCCGCAAACTGCGGCGAAATACAGGATTATGTCAATACCCACCCTGATGTTCTTCAAGAACGGGCAGGTAGCGGACACCGTTATCGGCGCCGTACCCGAGAGAACCCTTCAACCCAAGATTGATGCCCTTTTATAATTCGCCAGGCCAAAACCTCAAACCACCCAACC
Organism: uncultured Dehalococcoidales bacterium; assembly: GCA_964535045.1. Lineage (GTDB taxonomy): Bacteria > Chloroflexota > Dehalococcoidia > Dehalococcoidales > UBA5760 > UBA5760. The sequence continues at coordinate 1,614 of CAZHRO010000207.1, forward strand.
GCCACTAAGCGCCTGAACAATCTCAGAAACCTCCGGGCTCTCTCTTTAGTTTTTTCAGCACGGATAATGGTTCCCAGAAACCAGGCACTTCTATTCTTCTTCGATAAGCTTTTTAATCCACAGTCGGGGGAAAGTCGAAACTACCTGCTCCAAGGCTTTTAGCTTATTCTTGATTACCGTAGCTACTGCCTCATCATCAAGCAGCTGCTTCAGCCTGGCAGGGTCAAAGCCCTGCACCTGCTCCCACAGTCCTTCAGGTTCAAGGAGCGCCCTAACCTCGTCCTCATTAAAGCCCGTCTTCTCCATCAGCTTATAAGTGACGGCGTGCTCCTTACCGAAGACCCGATTCAGTCCTTCAGCCTGGCAGAAATTAATGATTGCCCGTCTTACCTCTTCAAGCCGCAACCGCAGTTCCCTCATTTGAGACTGAAGCGAGACATACTCCTCAACCGCCTCCGCCGCCGCCAGCCCCGGCAGAACACCCTGCCGGGCTAACTCCGGTCCAGCCGCCATATATTGCTGGCGATAGTAGGGGCAGTGCTCGGGAAAATCACAGGGACAATACTGGTTCTCAACAGCGGGAAACCTCTGCTGAGCAATATTTTCTGCGACCTCCAGCACCATTCGCCTCACGGCTTCCAGCTGCGACTCTCTCCTTGGCCCACAGCTACACGGCGTGTTTGACCTCAGGTGATA
>CAZHRO010000208.1:0-2287 GCA_964535045.1 uncultured Dehalococcoidales bacterium
CGGGCCTTGTACACACCGCCCGTCACGTCATGAAAGTTGGCAACACCTGAAGTCGGTGGGCTAACCTCGATTTATCGAGGAGGCAGCCGCCTAGGGTGGGGCCAGCGATTGGGACGAAGTCGTAACAAGGTAGCCGTAGCGGAAGCTGCGGCTGGATCACCTCCTTTCTAGGGAGTGTAGCGGGTATAACAACCCATTATCTCCTAGGTCGGTCACCGGCCTGACGACCGGTGTTAGCTTCTTCCTTCCGCTATCCAGTGGTTAAGGTGCTTTTTTGTACTGAAAATCTTGGACGCAAATTGAAAGAACGCGTTAAAATCAGCTGACCTGCCAGAGAAAAAAGTAAAATGAGGGCGCTGGGAAATGGCTCGAACTCTGCTTCGATATACCGCCGAATAACTCCTTTCTCAGCTCTCGTAAGCTGGTAATACTTGAAACGTACCAGCACCCTCTCCATCCTCTGCTACCTTTCCTCAACCGATACCCCTCCAAATTCCACTGCTGCACTCCCCGCTAAGAACTGCTTCACCGGTTCTATTGCCTGAAGTCTTTCGTCGCTCATGACCAGTCGCATGTCCCAACCATAAACGAGCTGCCTTTCTGTTTCAGACTCATCTTGTACTGGAAGAGGCTGACACTTGACAAACACTATATATTGTGTTAATGTATTTTTGCTATACAAGATGATGGGGGTTGGTACGTGAAGTGTCCCTACTGCGGGTATGCTGATTCTAAGGTTGTTGATTCTCGTGATGTTAACGATGGCATACGCCGTCGGCGTCAGTGTCTTGGCTGCCGGGCTCGTTTCACTACCTACGAACGGCTGCAACCGACTGGTCTCTTTGTGATTAAGAAGGATAAGAGGCGTGAGGAATTTAGCCGGGATAAATTGCTCTCAGGTATCCATAAGGCCTGTGAAAAGAGACCGCTGCCTACTGGTGCCATTGACAGGCTGGCCGAAGATATTGAGGCTGAGCTTTATCAACTGGGGAGGTCGGAGGTGCCGAGCAGTGTTATTGGGGACATGGTCATGGCGAGACTGAAGAGTCTGGACTACATTGCCTATATTCGTTTTGCCAGTGTTTATCGTGACTTTACCGATATTACTGCTCTGAAGCAAGAGGTAGACACCCTGCTCAGTGCTGAAACCAGGGTGTCTCAGTCAGTGGGTCAGCTGCCCCTGCTCCCAACTGAGCAGACCGGACTGGCTAGAAGTCAGCGGAGGCGACGAAGATGAACAGGGCTGAAGGGTCAGAAAATAGGCGGTTAGTCAACCGTAGCCAGATTGCCCGGGCGGTCTTTACGGCGGCTGAGTCGATGGGCATTGCTGACCGGGAGAAGGTAGAGAGAATCACCGGTCAGGTGATCCGGCGTCTCGAGCAGACCAAGTCACTCCCCGAAGCGGAACAGCCCCTACCCGGAATGGAGGATCTGGTATCGGCACCCCAACGTCGGCAGAAGCGCCTGCCCACCGCATCTGAGATTCAGGCGATAGTGGGGGAAATCTTGGCTAGCAAGGAAATGTCTCAGCAGGAGGAGGTTAAACCCAAAATGGAGACTACCAAGGTAGCGACAGGGGCAAAATCTATCGGTAAGGTCAGTCTTACCGAAAATGCCCTGCGTGTGTTGGAAAGAAGGTATCTCAAGAAGGATGCTAAGGGTCGGGTAATCGAGACGCCGGAGGATATGTTCCGCCGGGTGGCGAAGGCGATCGCCGCGGCGGAGGCAACCTATGATGCCAGAGCCGATGTTGAGGCCAGGGAAGAAGAGTTTTACCGGGTAATGGCCAGCCTGGAGTTTTTACCTAACTCGCCGACCCTGATGAATGCCGGGCGGGAGCTGGGGCAGCTGTCGGCCTGTTTTGTCCTTCCGGTCGAGGACTCGATGGAGTCTATCTTTGATGCTGTTAAGAATACCGCCCTGATACATAAGAGCGGTGGCGGCACCGGGTTTTCCTTCTCCCGACTGAGACCGGAGAGTGACCGAGTTGGCTCTACCGGTGGGGTTGCCAGTGGTCCGGTTTCATTTATTCGGGCCTTTGACATTGCCACCGATGTCATTAAACAGGGAGGGATGCGTCGCGGGGCTAATATGGGTATCCTCAGTGTTGACCATCCTGATGTTATGAAGTTTATCACAGCCAAGGATGACCCGACGGTGCTCACCAACTTTAATATCTCCGTGGCGGTTACCAGTGAATTTATGGAAGCGGTTAAGGCTGGTGCTGACTATAACCTGGTGAATCCGCGCACCAAAGAGGTAGCTGGTAAGCTCAACGCTAGAGAGG
>CAZHRO010000209.1:0-2286 GCA_964535045.1 uncultured Dehalococcoidales bacterium
CTCGGCAGCGATGACAGACTTAAGTTCCCTAATCCGTTCGTGGAGCCTCTCATGCTCAATGAGGATGTTTTCTACCTCGATGGGATATAGAACGAACTGGTCGGTCCGCCTCTCTGGTGTCAAGTAGTACACTGGGGCACCATCTCCCCCCAGGACCTGGGGTAGACTAACAGTATACCGAATAACGTCAGCCACGAGGATTCCCATCCGCCAATGAATATCCTCGAGTCCAGGGGGCGAAGTTGTTTTATCAATATCTGAACCCAACCGTTGCAGATACGGCTCGAGTCGCGATGCGTTATTCATAACCTCCTGTTTTGGATATATCGCATTCTGGTAGTCATCGATCCTGAGCCCCGCAACGGCAACACTCAATGTATTGGTCCAATTCTGCGCCTTCTCCAAGTAACCGGCTCGACTATCGTCAGCCACGCATGAAGTCGCTAAAACTGCTACCAAGGCAGCTACAAAAACATGGAATCCGACTCTCCTCAGAGACGGTGCTTTGCGGGCTGGGATACGGGATGCCTCATAAGCCATTACACATTACCCTCACCAGCATCAGGGTAGAGCATCCGCCAATCTGGGGCAGACTCATAGCGTTTGCGCATAAAGCCCGAGGGGTCGTAAAGTAACACAGGCATCTCGTCGGCTCTGAGACGACTAATATGACGCCAGCCGTCCGACAGAAAAGCGTCAAGAGGAAACCCGCTGAATAGCGCATGGGTACGCTCCCTCACCATAAACCAGCAGGCGCTTACGCCATTACGGATACCCTGCTTTCGAAAGACCCTCAGATCTAAATCAGGGGAGCCTTCTTTCTCTCCCCTGGCAATGCCACCCCAAATACCAGCGGCTAGGATACTCGACTCCTTGCTCAGCCGCTGACGCAGGCACTCTACATACTGGAACAGCGCACTACGGTCGTACTTTCTAACCCCGTAGTGTAGTAAGACAATGGGAGTATGACCATTAAAGATAAAATTGACAGTGTGCGCAGCCAATACTGCCAGTGGCACTGCCATATACTCCGCCATAACAATTCTGAAACCAAACCAAAGAGGTAAGGCTATAATCAGGTCAGTTCCCAGCTTGAAAAGACGCTCGGTTCGATCCATGTTCACGACACCCTGAAAGGTCCAATGAATGCATAAGGCTAACCACCTCGAACTCAGAAAGAATCGCAAAATTGGGCGGGCAAGCCTGCGTGCTCCCTGATAAGGAACCGCGCTAATGAGATGTGCTTCAAGCTTAGAGCGACTTAGTGTTTCCACGAGCAGTATCCTAAATAATAATATCTCGTTAACTTATACAATCTGGATGGCGATGCCACACTGTACTCCAGCGGTCGTGGTGCTTTGCTGACATCTAACATTAGTCCGTGGATTCTAGCCAAGCGACTGGCGCCCTGCCGCTAACCCTGATCATCCAGTTCACGTCCTCCCTGGTATATTCAATTCCTTCCCGGGTCCATGTTACCCACGGAACTATTTTGCCATTGCGCGACATATATGAATGCTCATTCGGAGCGGTGGAATCGTAATCTACACAAATACGAGACTCCTGGCTGCTGTACGTGGTTACCTCAACATAGAACTCGTCGTCCACAGCAACGTCAGAAACATCCAGCTCTACCCACTTCGCTTCGCTGTCAAATAACCTCCATGAGAACTCCTGTGCTAGCAATTCAGCTCCCGTTTCCTTATCCCAGACATTCACAGTGAGGACTCGCTTTTCATAATCCGTCGCAGACTCTGCAGCTACCCAACCGTATATCATTACCTGTTCAATTGTGAATAGCTTTGACGGTGGGGAAAAATGGACCAGATACGATTCTTCGCCACTCCAGAAACTTGCATCAGGCAGCCCATCATCGTAGCGCAGCAAGTACTGTTTGTACTCCGGCCGCCGCTTGAAGACGGTAAGTGTGTGGCTCACCCCCCGGGCCTCTAGTTCATATTCACCGGCTTCGGCTGGGCTGATTATCTCGAATACAGCAGCCTCCGTGGCTTCAGACCCAACCGCAATCTCCTTTCTTCCAAGCTCCTGCTCAGCAAGGTAAAGAACTACCGGACAGACACCTCCTGTCTCCCCGGTGTTTTCAATGGTCGCGGTTACGGTTACCAGCTCACTGGGGGTCACCCCGTCAGGATTGATATGGAGGTGGATTACTTTAAATTCGGCGGTTGCGGGGCTCTCGTATGCGGTTGTCGCTTCATTCTTCACGCAAGAAACAGGTACGATCGATAATAAACCGAGGAAAGCAATGATGACTGCACCGGTGGT
>CAZHRO010000210.1:0-2283 GCA_964535045.1 uncultured Dehalococcoidales bacterium
CGAAGCGGCCGGGGCGAAGTAGAGCGGGGTCAAGGATATCCGGCCGGTTGGTAGCCGCGAGTATAATCACGTTAGTATTGGTATCAAAACCATCCATCTCGGTAAGTATCTGGTTAAGGGTTTGTTCTCGTTCGTCGTGGCCACCGCCCAGTCCGGCGCCGCGATGGCGACCTACGGCATCAATCTCATCAATGAAGATGAGGCAAGGGGCATTACGCTTTGCCTGCTCGAAGAGGTCGCGCACCCTGGAAGCACCGACACCAACAAACATCTCGACAAATTCGCTACCGCTGATAGAAAAGAAAGGCACCTCAGCTTCACCGGCTATTGCCCGAGCCAACAGGGTTTTTCCCGTGCCCGGTGGACCTACCAGTAGCAGCCCCCGCGGGATACGGGCGCCCAGTCTCTGGAATTTTTCTCTCGACCTGAGGAACTCCACTACTTCGTGGACCTCCTGCTTTGCCTCGTCCACCCCGGCGATATCGTCAAAGGTTACCGTTGGTGTCTGAGCGCCAAAAAGTCGGGCGCGGCTGCGTCCAAAATTCAGCGCCTGGCTGTTGGCCCCCTGTGCCCGGCGAAAGAGGAAAAAAAGGAGACCGCCAAAGATCATGAGGGGCAGAAAATTCAGTGCCAGATTGGCCCAGTTAAATCCTGATGGTTTGACCTCCCAATCTACCCCCTCGAGGTTAAGACCCAGCTCCTGGAGGTCAACCAGGCTCAGGCCGCCAACGACCGCTTTTAGCTGGGTATCGTCAGTATTGGTGATCAGTAACTGTTCACCATCGACTACAATCTTGCTTATCTCGCCATTCTGGGACATAACGATAGCCTCGTCGAGGCTGATCTCCTCAGGTTCGCTGGCTGTCGGTGAGAAGTAGGAAAAAAGAGCTATGGCGACAGTCAGTACCGCGATAAATATTATCAGGTTGCGATTCAAACCAAATTTCATTCTTCACCCTCGGTGCTGATTTGCCAGCGAGTCGAGATGCATCTATAACACCGCGCTTAATTATACCAGAAACGGCCGTAAAGACAAAACCAGCCTCAGTACTACCCCTCAAGTTGAGAGAGCTGCCCAAGATATAGGGCAGTCACTCTTCTCACGGTAAGCCTCTATAGGTTGTCTGCAGAAGCTGGGCATCCTCTTCCAGGTTGGGGCTCTCGCAGATAACCAGACCCCCAACGTCGCAATCCTTCAGTGCCTTAAGAAGTTCGACGTAGTTTAGATCTGAATCTCTCAGGTCTAGATGGCTTATTTCCCCTCTCTTTCCATAATTAATGCCGGAGACATGAAGGTGCATATTATCCAAGGCTGCTCTACCCAGCCGCTCCTTAACCTGGGTAAGAATGGAGACAAACTCCGGGTAGGAATTAAACCTCCCCGTTCGAGCGTGCCAGTGGGCAAAGTCGATACAGGGGGCAAGTCCCTCAAGTTCGGCACACAGGTCAAGTATCTCGTCCATCGTGCCAAACTGGCTGGGCTTACCGGTGACTTCAGGCCTGATCCACGGCTTGTTATTTTCACTTTCCAGCTGGTTCAGCACTTCAGCCAGGTGCTTCTTAACCGCATTGTAGGCTTCTCGGGGTGGGTCACCGAGGTAAAAGGCGGCGTGGAAAACAACGCTTTGTGCCCCGCACAAAGCGGCGATGCGTGCTGTTTTTAGCAAGCGCTCCTGGCTTGACTTTATCTTCTCTGGCTCGCGGGCATTTAGGTTAATGAAATAGGGAGCGTGAGCGGATAGCTTAATGCCTGTCTTAGCGGCCGTCTCAGCTACCTGATAGGCGGCTTTTTCGCTCATCCTTACCCCCTGGACAAACTCTAACTCCATGCAGCCAAGTCCAAGCTCGCTAATCCACTCAATGCCAGATACGGTAGATGGCTTTTGGGCGCTGTGGGGAACACCGCCGGTGCCAAAAAGTAGCCCTGCCATTTATCCCCCCCCTTGCTTACTGCGACTTCAGCTAGTTCAGCTAGCAAAGTATATCTCACAATTAACCTAGCTGGTTGGCCGATTATTGATTCTGGAATGTCTACCGGAATTAATTATCTTATTCTTAATTAGACGCCGCCACAGGGGTACGTGTTGAGTCAAAATAAAGTGTTACCGAAGGGCACATAGCTGCGTTGTAAATCATGTTACCAAGACCTTACTGGTTTTGCCCTTTCCCTGCCGGTAGCCAGAGTGTTGTGCCAGCTTCCACAATAGTCCGGGCCTCTTTCTTTTTATCCACGCTCCCCATGACAGTACCTTTCACCACAGGCACTGCCGCCCTATTACTTTC
>CAZHRO010000211.1:0-2282 GCA_964535045.1 uncultured Dehalococcoidales bacterium
GCCTGCCCTCTCAAACATCGCCTCGTTCCAGTGCCGCCACTTCTTCTCCTGGGAAACGGCGTATCTCTCTATCGCCTTCTCGGAGGCCTTTTTCTGCCACGGCAAGATACCCGGCCACTCCGGCGTGGTGTCAGGCAACAATACTCCCTCTTCTTTTCTGGTGCCAGGATTGGGCTGGCTCAGCACATATCCCATCGATAGAAGAGTAACGAATAGCATCACCCGCGTGAAATACAGGACATCACCCGTGCTTCCCGGCCCGACAGCCTGGTTCATCACTCCACTATCTCCACTTGAAATCCCATCGACTGAAAGCCGCGGGATACCATTTCAGTCCAGTTATCAATGGCTTCCCTGATTACTGCCTCGACCTGCTCGTCATCGGAGTGGCCGACTTCCAGGTGTAAGCCTCTACCTGTCCTTTCCATGGTTACCGTGACACGGGACAGGGCTTCTCGCCTTTCCGGAGGCGCCTGGGCCACCTGCTGGGCAATCATCTTGAATACCATCTCACGAGCTTGAGGGGTTGCCATCATCTTCTGTAGCTGGTCGAACATCTTCTCCTCGTATAGTTAATTTAGATTTTGTTTACTCCCAGTCGACTTCTGGGTTAGATTGAATTCCAGGGGAAGCCGGGGGCAACGGATCTTCTCCTGAGGGTTAGCCTCGTCAAGGAGACTGTTGCCCCGGCTCAGTGAGGAGCCACGAATTAGCAGGTTGTGGGATAAGCCACGCATAACCAACGAGGCTGCGGACTCGCTGATGTCCGGGGATTGCCCCGCTTTCCACAATGTGATAAAGGAGGAAGTTTCATGCTCTCGGTCGGTATTGATGTTGCCAAGCGTTCCCACCAGGCCTGCGTGCTGGATGATTCTGGTCAAATGGTCGGGCAATCCTTCAAGTTCCCAAGCTCTCGCAGCGGGGCGGACACACTGGTTGCCATCTTGCAAGAATTGGGCAGTCCTGCCACAATTGCTCTGGAGGCCAGCGGCCACTACTGGCAGGGGCTCTACCATTACCTTGTGTCTCAAGGATTCCCGGTCATCGTGGTCAATCCCCTGCAAACTGAAGCTTACCGCAGCACCGGGGTAAGAAAGGTGAAGAATGACCGCAGGGATGCTTTCGTTATCGCCGACTTTCTGCGCATTGGCAGGGCACAGCCCAACTACGTGCCAGGAGAGGTAACCGTGCAGTTGCGGGAATTGACCCGTTACCGGATGGATTTGGAGGACCAGATCGGAGATGCAAAGCGGCGCATTCTCACCATGCTCGATAGGGTTTTCCCGGAATATCCAGGCCTTTTCTCTGATGCTTTCATAGACAGCTCCCGTGCCCTGCTCAAAGCAGCAGTCTCCGCTACTGATTTCGCCATGTTCGACTTGCAGGAGCTTACCTCTATCCTTAGGCAAGCTAGCCGCGGCCGGTTGGGTGAGGGAAAGGCTCGGGAAGTCCAGAAGAAAGCCAAGGAATCCCTGGGGATGGCTTTTCTCGGCCCCGTAGCCAGGGTCAAGGTAGGGATACTTTTGGAACAGATTGACCTTCTTAATCGGCAGGTTCAAGAAGTGGAATTGACCATCACTGAGCTGATGGAGCAGCAGCCTCAGTACCTGACTACTATCAAAGGCATCGGCCCGGTCCTGGCGGCAACATTGCTGGCCGAGATCGGCGATATCCGGCGCTTTCCCTCTCTGGAAAGCTTGGTAGCTTATGCCGGCATCGACCCCAGCATATTCGAGTCCGGGGAATTCACCGGGCGGCGCCAGCACATGTCCAAGCGAGGTTCTCCCTACCTGAGACGGGCTCTCTGGCTGGCTGCTCACAGCACCCGGCAATGGAACCCCGACCTTAACGATTACTTCCAGCGGAAAATGGCCGAAGGCAAGCCTTACAAGGTAGCTATGGGGGCACTGTGCCGAAAGCTCCTTGCGCGAATCTACGTGGTGCTCAAAGAGAACCGACCCTACCAGGTGCGCTAAAGACTGCCTCGCATTAGGCGTCATTTATAGACTCCTATTTGTGATTCTGGGGTATTGACTTTTCATAGCAGGTCTCCTTATCATCTGTATCCGCTTTTTCTATTGCCAGTTCCAGCAGACATTTCTTCAGTCCAGGCTCATCACGGTCTACATAGTAGAGAGCATCGATAGCAAACGGGTCGCCAAGGCCTTTCAACTCCTCACAAATCTTGTGTACTATACCGCTGCCATAGCGATTTTCAAGTTCCGCCTTGAGCCCACGATTATGATATTCACTCAATAAGTACTTAGTCGCCGGATAAAGCT
>CAZHRO010000212.1:0-2282 GCA_964535045.1 uncultured Dehalococcoidales bacterium
CGTTTTCTATCAGTTGGCGTTTATTAAATCGCTACCGGGAGCCAAAAAATCCCCCGTTCTTGCTGGGCCCCCGTCTTTTCTCCAAAAGCCACGGATTCAGGGGTAACACACATTGACGGTCAAAAATCCTTTTGGCTAGGTCCTACTGGTTCTACTGCTTGTTGTCATGATGCTCAAGTCCCTTATAAACTCTATAAATAACTGCCAAAGTAATCTTAGCTACTGCAGATAGCTAAGGTCTGGAATTTCAAGGACACTGAATCACACCCTGTGCCCACAGACAGCCACCGCAAGTGGGAAAGCTGTTACTGAAGCAGTCTTCCTGGTTACTATCCAACATGTCGCAGCCTCCACAAATCGGACACGGCGGGAAGTCAAACGTCTGAACCCTCTCGCGGAAAGCGATATGTTCCGGGTCATTCCATAAGTCAGCCAAACCGCGCTCTACCAAGTTGCCGATAGACCAACTGTGCAGGGAACGTTCCCAGTCGTTAAGGAAGCTGGCATGACTGTGCATCAGTGGCAGACACGGGCTAAAATTGCCATCCCATCTGATGGCCCCAGCCCCGCTTTCTATAAACGGACAACAATTTTGAGCACTCCTGAAAATGCTATCGGCCCAGGTGATGTTAACATTTCTTAATATCATGGAGCGGATTGGGGTACAGGTAGTTTCATTCACATCTATTCTGGGTAGATGTATATGTGGCGACAGGAAGAGCCGCTTCCGGCCAGCTAGCTCCGGGTCAAGCACATAGATTTCCCCCATTTTGTTGTAGTACAGCACCTCATCACTCAGTTCGACCGTATAGGGCAGTACATTCGTTACCATAAAACGCTTGGCACCCAGTTGCCAGGCAAGCTCACACACCGCGGGTAAATCTGCGATATTACGTTTCATGGCAACGAATACGATGCCAAGCTGGGTTTGGGGAAGTCCCGAAAAAAGGGAGGCATGACGAGACTGAGTTTTACGAAAGTGACTAAGATTCTCAAGCACCTGAGGCAGCGCCGCGCCCAATCGGACATCAGCGTAGCTTTCAGGTCTGGCTCCGTCAATTGAAACCCACAGTATATCAATTCCAATCGAGACTAATTCGTCCAATAGACCTGTCGTAAGCAGCGTACCGTTGGTGATTAATTCTACAGAGGCACCAACTGCTTTTGCTCGAGCCACCATCTCGCTAATCTTTGGATGAAGAAGGGGCTCCCCCCAGCCACCAAAGAAGACTTTGGGCGGAGGTACGAAGGCATGTAGCCCTTCAATCACACGGTCGAAAACGGTATCACTCATCATTCCCAGCGGCTCATTCCAGACATTTCGGACGCAGGTCCGGCAGTTCAGGTTGCAGAGGTTGGTTGGTTCGATATACAGCTTGGCCAGTTGGGTAACAGGACGGAGTAGGTAAAGACCGTTGGTTGCCTCATTAAGATAAATGCGGGTACCCGCCTTGATTCCATAGTGATATGCCAGCTCAGATGGTAGAATTAGCTGTCCGTCCTCGTCTACTTGTGCGTATATATCCCGGCCAGTTGTGGTCGTCTTGTTATCCATCTTTCTGGTTTCTCCTCCTCAACAATGTTCTCTGGTTTCAGGGTGACTTCATCCATCACTCTTTAAACAGCGTCAGCCCTCAGCCTTTATCCATGTAGCTACCACGATATTTGTCCAACAGCACATCGGAATGTCCGGTCGGCTTCGAACTCCGCAAGCGCACGCGGTCTCAAGTACCAGACGATCTGTCTACCAGATCTAGCGAGAATACTCCCCCACCTTGCTGAGGGGATAATTCACTGATTGATGTGTTTAGGAGCAAGCCATCTATGCTCTACGCAACGGAGCACTGCCTCAGTCCGGGAGCCCACGCCGAGCTTTCTGAATACATTGACAAGGTGACTGGCTACAGTGTGTTCAGTTATGTGGAGTTTTGAAGCGATTACCTTGTTAGTTGTGCCCTCGGCAGCCAGTCCAACCACCTCCAGCTCTCTCTTCTTAAGTGGGCACGGTACCGGGTGCTCCCTCTGCACCTGCTGAACCTGTTCTTTTTGCAGAATGGCTGAAATCTTAGTGACCACGACTGGGCAGAGTACCTGTTCTCCAGCGTAAACAGTGCGCATCGCCGTCATTAGCTGCTCCTGACCGATATCTTTGAGCAAGTACCCTTTAACACCTGCCTGTAAACAGTGTAGTATATCAGTATCGCTTTCGGAATGAGTAAGTAGTTACTCCTGAAAAGCAGGTCAAGATCTTGCTGCATCCGTAACGCTCAAAGAATACAAAA
>CAZHRO010000213.1:0-2278 GCA_964535045.1 uncultured Dehalococcoidales bacterium
GCTCATCCTGCTCGAGATGCCACGCTCCGATTATGAAGAATTAGTCCCTGCCGGACTAGTTCTCACCGGGGGTAGTTCTAACCTTGCCGGCATCGAAACACTGGGACGCGAGATACTACGACTCCCGGTGCGGGTAGGGGTGCCCACCACTATGACCGGGATTAGTGATGTCCTCCGCGACCCGGCCTACGCTACCAGTGTCGGCCTGTTGCTCTGGGGGTTAAAGCATGAAGGGAGACAGCTCTGGAAAAAACGCGGGCTCCTGCGTCGCTTTCTCTCCCGAATCAGAACACTTTTCCGTTAGCTAAATCACAGAGATAGCTCAATTAAGCGGCTTCTTATAGAAAGTACAGAAAGGAGGAGGCGATGGCAAAAACAAGTTTTGTGGCTAACCCAGCTAAGATTAAAGTTATCGGCTTGGGTGGTGGTGGTTGTAATGCGGTAACCCGCATGGTGCAGGAGGAGATTCGGGGGGTTGAGTTTGTTGCCATGAATACTGATGCCCAGGCCCTGGCTGTTACCGAGGCTCCAGTGCGGCTTCAGATTGGCGAAAAGTCTACCCGGGGGCTAGGTGTGGGTGGTGACCATACCCTGGGTGCCAAGGCGGTAGAGGAAAACCGCGACGAGATTAAGGAAATTGTCTCTAGCTCAGACATGGTGTTTGTCACCTGCGGTCTGGGTGGTGGCACCGGCACCGGGGCGGCTCCAATTATTGCTGAAATCGCCAAACAGAACGGCGCCCTTACCATTGCCGTGGTCACCAAGCCGTTCACCTTTGAGGGTAACCGCCGTATGCAGGTTGCTGAAAGTGGCATCACCCAACTTCTCGGCAAGGTTGACACCCTGATTATCATCCCCAATGACCGCCTGCTTGCCCTCTGCGACCAGAAGACGGGGGTTGACAACGCCTTTAGGCTCGCCGACGATGTGCTAAGACACGGTGTTCAGGCTATATCTGAGGTCATTACGGTCCCCGGGATGATTAACCTTGATTTTGCTGATGTCAAGGCAATAATGAAGGACGCCGGCCCAGCCTGGATGTCAATTGGTGTTGCCTCGGGCAAGAACCGTGCGGTTGAGGCTGCTAATGAAGCCCTATCCAGCCCGCTACTTGATGTCTCGGTCGGCGGGTCAAAAGGGGTGCTGTTCAACGTTGTTGGTGGGAGCAGCCTTACTTTGTTTGAGGTTAATGAGGCGGCGGCAGTAATCAAGGAGGCGGTGGACCCTGAGGCTAATATTATTTTTGGTGTGGCTCATGACCCCACTATGGACAACGATGTCCGGATCACCCTGATTGCCACCGGGTTTGCCTCCAAGACAGGGATGGCAGAAGGCGCTCAGGAAGATGAAGTTACCCAATTCCTTAAGAACCTAAAGAGTGAAGAGGAACTGGATGTTCCCTCCTTCCTGCGCCGTCCACTATTCAGCCATCGGCGACAGTCCATAGCTCAGACAACGAAACTGGTTAAGCCCCAGACACCAACACAACAAAATCCGCTTCGGTAGAGAGCTCCCGGGGGTCCGATACCCAGATGTAGAGAGACAACCCCGAGACCGACGTAAGGCTGTGGGCGCTTGGTTGCCTGCAGCCTTCTTGGTTTCTGGATTATAGAGAGGGGCACGCCTAAAGAACTCAGTCAGACCTACAGTGAGGCTGTGTTAAAGCCGCTTAACTACCTAGCGAACACCGCTAGGTAGACCTTATCTCTTCTCGGGTGAATTTATAGTAAGAGATACCGAAGCAGACCGCAGCTATGGCGACAAAGGTCACCAGATGAGGCCATATCGTAATCATGGTTTGGCCTAACGGCAGAGGACCGGGCATCCACTTGGCGCCAGAAGCGTACAGTTGGAGGTATTCCGTTGCCGTTCTGGTACCGGGAGCGAGCAGGACATACATCGCTTCCTGAAAGAGGTAAATGGGCGAAACACGTGTCGCCGTAATCTGAATCGTAGCGTTCCTGATTAATTCTGGGGTGGACGACATATCATTAACCGGCGCCCGTAAATTGGCAATGGCACTAGGAATAAAACCAGTAAGGATATAAGCTCCCAATAAACAAAGTATAAAGAGTATGGCAGTAAATTTATCCCGCATACTAACAATATTATACACAATTTTACTTTAGTTATACTATTTTGGAGGATCGGGGCATTCTTCGCCTATATGTACACAGGCGTAAACACAACTTCGACAGGATTCATATTCATAAGGGTAGTTGCACTCTAAATTTGGATCTTCAGGATCTTCGTATATACTGCCGGAGGAACCGCAAAC
>CAZHRO010000214.1:0-2275 GCA_964535045.1 uncultured Dehalococcoidales bacterium
GGTGCCTGATTGTCCGCACCGGAAAGCCCTGAAGACCAGAGAGCCGGCTACCGGGGAGTATTTTGAGCCTCGTCTTGGAATTCATCTTGAGGTGACCGCGTCACCCCTGCTTGATGATAAGGGTGAAGTTGCGGCCTCTGTTCATGTTGCCAGGGATATTACCGAGCGCAAGGCGATGGATGAGCAGCTCATCATCGCCGACCGCCTGGCTTCCGTTGGCGAGCTGGCGTCGGGTATTGCCCACGAGCTAAATAATCCGCTGACCAGTGTCATCGGCTTTTCCCAGCTCCTGCTGGATAAAGACATTCCCGATGATATCAAGGAAGATGTAAAAATTATCTCCAGTGAGGCTCAGCGTGCCGCCGGGGTGGTGAAAAATCTGCTTACCTTCGCTCGAAAGCATGCTTCGGTAAAGCAGCTGGTGAACGTCAATGAGGTCGTCGAGAAGGTGCTGGAACTGCGTGACTACGAGCAGAAGGTAAGTAATATCCGGACCGATACTCGGTTTGCGGCTGACCTTCCCGAGGTTATGGCTGACTATTTCCAGTTGCAACAGGTCTTCCTCAATATCATTATTAATGCCGAGCATTTTATGATTGAGGCGCATAACAGGGGCAACCTGACGATAGTTACGGAGAGAGCGAACAATATGGTCAGGGCTTCTTTTATTGACGATGGCCCCGGGGTCCCCCCGGAAAATTTGCGGCGCCTCTTTGACCCCTTCTTCACTACTAAGGAGGTGGGTGATGGCACCGGACTGGGGCTTAGCATCTGTCACGGGATAATTACGGAACACGGCGGCCGAATATATGTCGAGAGTGAGCCGGGCAGGGGAGCCACCTTCACTGTGGAACTACCTATCAGTGCCAGTGATAGAGAGGAGGGGTGAAATGGCAAGTTCGAACGGTAGTGTGAATAGGATTCTGGTGGTTGAAGATGAACCGGCCATCAGTCAGGTTTGCCGACGTGTTCTTGGTAGGGAGGGGTTTGAGGTGGATTCTGCTGTTAATGGGGAGGTGGCTCAGGGTATGCTGAGGAAGAAGGATTATGACCTGATTCTCATTGACATCAGAACGCCGGTGATGAACGGTAAAGAATTCTATCGTCATATAAAAGAGGGGCATTCTAGACTAGCGGACAAGGTGATATTCACTACTGGTGACGTGATAGGCGGCAAGACCAAAAGCTTTCTTGAGCAGGGTGGTCGGCCCTGCTTGATGAAGCCATTCACTCCTAATGAGCTAAAAACCGTAGTCAGAGAAACCCTGAGGCAGATTAAAAAATGACGGGCAAACAGGCCATAATACTGATTATCGATGATGAGGTGGTAATCAGGAGGCTTCTTAGGCAGACGCTGACGGACGAAGGTTATGAGTGCCGGGAAGCCGGCAGCGCAAACCAGGCTCTGGATGGATTGCAAAATAACAAGATTGAACTGGCGATTCTGGATATTAAGATGCCGGGTAAATCAGGGATTCAGCTACTGCCTGAAATAAGAGCCGGTTATCCTGATACGGTGGTGATTATGGCTACCGCCATCGCCGATATCGGTACTGCCATCCACTGTATGAAGCTGGGAGCCTACGACTATATAACCAAGCCCTTTAACCTGGATGAGGTAGTCCTGAGTGTCGGCCGGGCCCTGGAAAAAAGAAGGCTAGTACTCGAGAACAGAGACTACCAGCAACACCTGGAGCAAAAGGTGGAGGAACAGGCCAGGAAAATCCGCGCCTCATTCCTCAATGCGATAACCTCTCTTGCCTATGCCCTGGAAGCCAAGGATAGGTACACCAGCGGTCATTCGCAGAGGGTGGCCGAGATGGCGGTAGCTACCGCCGAAGAGTTGGGCATGTCGCCGGAGAGTGTCGAAAAGATAAGATTAGCCGGGTTAATTCATGATATCGGCAAGATAGGGGTAAGAGAATCGGTACTGAATAAACGGACCACACTCACCGATGAGGAATTTCAACATATCAAATGCCATTGTGAAATAGGAGAGCATATCTTGGCTCCTATTGTAGAGGATGAGGAAATATTAAAGATGGTCAGACATCACCACGAGCGCTACGATGGCACTGGTTATCCTGACGGGCTGTCCGGAGAGAAAATACCGCTGGGCGCCAAGATCCTGTCTGTAACCGAAGCCTACGTCGACACAGTACACGATGAGACCAAGAACGGAGCACTTTCACGCAACGTTAGCATCTTGGCTATATCCGACGCCTTTGATGCTATGACGTCTGAGCGTCCCTACCGGAAGGCAATGAGCAGGGAA
>CAZHRO010000215.1:0-2274 GCA_964535045.1 uncultured Dehalococcoidales bacterium
AGGTTGGTGGTGGAGACCGATAGCCCCTATCTGCCTCCTCAGAGCCGTCGCGGCAAGCGAAACGAACCGGCTTACCTGCCGCAGGTTCTGGCCCGGCTGGCTAAAATCAGACAGGTATCTCCTGAGGTAATTGCTATTGAAACCACCAGAAATGCTCGCCACCTGTTCCGTCTTTCGGGTGATTAACAACGTTCATCTCCGCTATCTAAGGACACCCTTTCCAATCCGGGATTTTACGCTTTGATAACAAAAATCTTCATAAATTTCGGACTCGCTTGTTACTGACTGCCAATCTCCTTATTCGTAAAGTCGCTAAAAATAGGTTAAAATAGCAACAAATCAGAAACTCGAGGAGTCAACATATTACCTCCGGCGGGATTGGGGTAAGCTTCTTGGATATTGCCTGCCGGGACTTTGGGCGCTGCAAGCCTTCGGGTCTTTCCCTGAGGTGATGAACACTGGGGAGCCGTCGGCTACTCAGCTAATGGCAAGTGGTGTTCTCCCTGGCAACAAAGCGAACATAATATGAAGGAGGCAAGGCTGATGGACTTAGGGCTCAAGGGTAAGGTTGTAATTGTGACCGGGGGTGCGCGGGGGATAGGTGCCGCTATTGTTGAGGGCTTTAACCGAGAGGGGGCTAAGGTAGTTATTGCTGATATTGAGCTTGATATCGCCGAAAAGCTAGCCACCGATTTAACAAAAAATGGAACAAAGGCACTGGCGGTTAGGACTGATGTCACCAGCAAGTCTGATATTGACAATCTGGTGGCAAAGGCTCTCGGGGAGTTCGGCAAGATTGACATTCTGGTTAATAATGCCGGCGTGGTTCGAGATATCCTGTTTGTTGATATCGAGGAGAAGGATTGGGACCTGGTTAACAACGTTAATGCCAGGGGCGTCTATCTGGTGACCAGGGCGGTAGTGCCGCATATGATAGCGGCCAGGTATGGCAAAATTGTCAATATTTCTTCCCGGGCGGGTAAGGAGGCGCAGATAGGGCTTAGCCACTATAGCGCCTCAAAGTTTGCGGTAATCGGACTCACTCAGGCCCTGGCTAAGGAGCTCGCGGAATACGATATCAATGTGAATGCCATTTGCCCTGGTATTCTGCGCACCTTTATGTGGGAGAGGGTGATTCTCGATGCTCGAGCTAAACGCCAGGGTCTTACTAAGGAGCAGGTCTTTGAGAGCTGGATCAACCGAATCCCTCTACGGAGACCGCAGGTTCCAGAGGACATTGCCAACGTTGTCCTGTTTTTGAGTTCCCCGGTTTCCAGAAATATTACCGGGGAGGCAATTAACGTCAGCGGTGGTTTGCGTATGGATTAGGTTTTCGATAGCTGGTTAATGCTCAATTTGCATAATCTCGTAGCGTAGCTTACCTACCGGTGCCGCTACCTCTACTACCTCACCCTGGCAGTGACCGATAACGGCTTTACCTATCGGTGAGGCAACAGAGATTTTCCCTCTGGCCGGGTCAACCTCTCTGGGGCTTACCAGAATATAGTGCAGTTCTTCATTGGAGGCTAGGTCGCGTAGGGTGATGCTATCACCAGCCCCTGCCTTGAGGGCGTCTTTCTGTTCCTGGTCAATAATTGTCGCCGACTTTAAAGTATCTTCCAGCTCTCTAATCTGTCCTTCAACGTACCCGCGCTGCTCTCTGGCAGCAGCGAGGGGAGCGTTCTCTCGAAAGTCCTTGTCGGCGGCGGCTCTACGTATCTCTTCAATAAGCCGGGAGCGCTTATCCCTGAGGTTAGCTAGCTCAGCCTCAAGCTCGGCATATCTCTGCTCAGTTAAGGAGACAGCCTCCGCTGAGCTGCGGAGAGATGGAGACCGCGACGGCGTCTTTACCTTCCTGGCCTTAAGGTGGGTGGCCAGGTTGCTTTTGCTCCAGCCCTCTTTTCTAGCGTAGGCCAGAAAGCGCCTTACTATTTCCAGCTTTGCGGCGTAGTCAGTGTCCGAGAGTGATAACCGCTCAGCGTAGCGGGCAATATCAGGAGCCTTAAGCTCGGTGAAGAGCTTGTCCCATCCGTACCAGCGGGCGAATTTATAGACCTCGTTCTGGCTGGCCTGCCTGTCTTCAGGTAGCAGGCTAACCAGGAAGCGAGTTGCTGCCTCTTTTAGCGTTAGACTCTGGTTACCACCCATCTGGCAACTTCCTGAAACAGTGTATTAGCACCCTCTTACCCCTGAGATATTGTAAATACTATCCGTCGGCTGGTCAATCTGCATGAGCATCCAGGATAACCATAGCTTCTTCGTCTTCTTAAAACC
>CAZHRO010000216.1:0-2261 GCA_964535045.1 uncultured Dehalococcoidales bacterium
AGAGCCTCGACGGCGGCTTTCATCTTTTCCTCGGTTTTATGTAAAAGGTCACTAATCATCTTCCCACTCATTAGATATTAGAGTCCCAATGGGTTCACCGGTCACGGCGCGCTCGATGCTTCGCGGCGCTTTTAGGTCGAAGACAACAATCGGTAATTTGTTATCAAGGCAGAGTGAGAGTGCCGTAGCATCCATGACGTCGAGGCGCCTATTCAGGACTTCAAGATACGTTAGTTTATCTAACTTTTTGGCCTCCGGATGCTTACGGGGGTCGGCACTATAGACACCATCAACGTTGTTCTTGGTCATAAGAAGCACCTCGGCACCAATCTCTATGGCACGTAGTGCGGCCGCAGTATCGCTGGTCATATAAGGGTTACCGGTGCCGCCGGCGAAAATGACAGCCCGGCCCTTCTCAAGATGACGGATAGCGCGGCGCCTGATGTAAGGTTCGGCCACCTGCTGAATACCGATGGCTGATTGGGTTCTGGTGGTTACTCCGGCTTCTTCCAGGGCATCCTGGAGGGCCAGAGCATTAATCACTGTGGCTACCATACCTGCGTAGTCGGCGGTAACCCTGTCCATACCCTCCTGCTCGGCGGTAGCTCCCCTCCAGATATTACCCCCCCCCACGACGATGGCGATGCCTGTTCCCATCTCGACTACTTTTCCAATCTGCCGGGCGATCAGGTTGACGGTATGGCTATCAATTCCATAATCGGCTTCGCCACTGAGGGCTTCGCCGCTGATTTTAAGCAGAACCCGCTTATATTTGTGAGGTGTCATATTACTCTTAGAATCTATTCACCAAGTTCGAATCTGGCAAATCGACTTACCCGGATGTTCTCGCCGACCTTAGCAATAGTTTCCGTGACAATATCCTGAACTGTCCTGGTGGGGTCCTTGATATAAGGCTGGAGAAACAGGCAGACGGTCTGAAGTTCCGCATCGTCTTTATCGGCAGTGATTTCGTCCTTGGTAATAAACTGAGGTGGCATAGCGGCTACCTGCATCGCTAAATCATGAGCTAGATTCTTGAACTCGTCAGTGCGGGCCACAAAATCGGTTTCGCAGTTGACCTCAACCATAGCCCCAATACGTCCGCCGGTATGAATGTAGGCTTCAATTAAGCCCTGGTCGGTAACACGCTCCGACTTCTTTTGTGCCTTAAGGATACCCCTCTCTTTCAAAATCTGGAGGGCTTTTTCAGTATCACCTTCGGCCTCAATCAGGGCATTGCGGCATGCCATGATTCCAGCTCCAGATTGGTCTCTCAGCTCTTTTACCCTGGCGGTGGCAACCTCCAACTTTTCCTCCTCTTTTTATTCGTCATCAGGCGTAAAGATAATCGGCTCGGCGCCTTCCTTGGTTTCAGTTTCCCCGGCACTTTCCGCCTCAGCGGGGGCAACTGTCGCCCCCGTCTTGCCCTCAATGACTGCGTCAGCAATCTTGCTCGATATCAACCTGATGGACTTTATGGCGTCATCATTGGTTGGAATGGGATAATCAATCTCAGTGGGGTCGCAATTAGTGTCAGCAATGGCGACAACCGGTATGCCGACTCTTTTGGCCTCAGCTAAGGCTGCCTTTTCCTTGGTGACGTCAACAATGAAGAGAGCTGTCGGCAGGCTGGTCATCTCTTTGAAGCCACCTATCAGACGATTGAGGCGGGTAATTTCCCGCTCCAGTTTTAGGGCTTCGGTCTTAGGTAAGCGGCTGAATTCGCCTCTAGCCTGCTGGTCTTCGAGACGAACCAGATAGTCAATACGCTTTTGTATGGTGGCAAAATTGGTCAGGGTTCCTCCCAGCCAGCGCTGGTTACTATAATACATGCCACACCGTTTAGCCTCTTCTTCGATTGTCTCCTGGGCCTGCTTTTTGGTTCCGACAAAGAGGATGGTACCGCCTTCGGATGCAACCTGTTTAACAAAGTCACACGCCCTCTGCAGCATGCTGGCTGTTTGCTCAAGGTCAATAATGTGGATACCGTTACGCTTAGTAAAGATGTATTTCTTCATACGGGGGTGCCAGCGGCTTGTCTGGTGTCCGAAGTGTGCCCCCGCTTCCAAAAGTTGTTTAATAGTAACTGTTTCTGCCAAGCCTGAAAACCCCTTTCTAGACGTTAGGTAGTATAGCATACTCTTAATTATTCAGCAAATTCACCTTCGCTACGCTGGACTGAGTTCTCCTTCCTAGATGACAAGATGCCTTGTTAAGTATTATTATTTAGGTAGTTGAGGGATGAAGGGGGTCAAATAGGG
>CAZHRO010000217.1:0-2258 GCA_964535045.1 uncultured Dehalococcoidales bacterium
GGGGACTATCTCCTTCTTGAATGTCCCCTCCTTTATGGCGGCCACGGCTCTTTGGTGGCTCATCAGGGCATATTCGTCCTGCTCCTTTCTGGTTATGCCGTACTTATCGGCGATATTTTCCGAAGTTATGCCCATGTGATAACCGTAGAATATCTCCCACAACCCATCATAGATCATACCGTCAATCATCTCGGTGTTGAACATTCTGGCACCCCACCTGGCTTTGGGCACGTAGTAGGGGACGGCACTCATGTTTTCCGTACCCCCCGCGATAAATACCTCACCATCGCCGACCGCTATTGCCTGGGCAGCCAGCGCTACCGACTTCATTCCGGAGGCACAAATCTTGTTTACCGTGTAGCTAGGTACCTCCTTGGGGATTCCGGCGTAGATTGCTGCCTGACGGGCAACATTTTGACCCTGTCCGGCCTGGAGAACGTTACCCATGATAACTTCGTCAATTCTTACTTCAGCTTGTGACTCATCCCAGTCGTAATGTTTTCTCTCCAGCTCGGTTAAGCCCGTATCCTTAAATACCTCGGGGGCATAGCTTAAGACCTCAGGGTCTTGCTTGGGGCGCAGCCCCGCTCTTCTGAGTGCTTCTCGTATGGTGATGCTACCCAGCTTTACCGCTGGTATGTCGCGTAGCGTTCCGCCATAGTTGCCAATCGCCGTTCTAGCAGCGCTGATAATAACTGCTTCTTTCATGCAATTCTCCCCCCTTCTTGATGTTAGATTGCTAATCTTGTGTGGTGTCGGGTGGTATAACCTGAGGCGGCACTTCAAGTAGCTTAGATGCACCGGGCTATCTAGGTGGCTGGTTACACTATCAGTATATCGTTTTGGGCTGGAATTGTAAAATAAACGGCGTGCTCTTCGCGCTTTGTTGACATGCTGGGGAGGCGTCATTTATACTGATTCCCAGGGATAGTTTTGTCGAAGACCCACTCTATACCTGGGAGCAAACCAGACTGTGATTGGGGTGCTGAAGTGGTTGATTTTTCCCTGTTGAGGCAGGCGGTTATTGAGGGCGATGACGAAGAGACGGTGCGGCTGGTTGAGAAGGCTCTGGAGCAGAAGAAAGACCCGGCAGATATTGTGAATTCGGGCTTGCAGGCCGGCCTAATTATTGTCGGCGATAAATTCAGTTCGGGGGAGTTTTTCATTCCCGAAATGCTGCTTGCGGCGCGGGCCGTGAACAGGGCGCTGGACGTGTTGCGTCCGCTGCTCGTAGATTCGGGAGAGGTCACTATCGGGCGGGTGGTACTCGGGACGGTGGCTGGTGATATTCACGATATTGGTAAAAACCTGGTTGGCATGCTTCTGCAGGGGGCTGGATTTGAGGTTACTGACCTGGGCACCAATGTTTCGGCTGAGCAGTTCGCCGCTGCTGCCAAGGAGTACAAGCCGGACATAGTGGGCCTTTCCGCATTGCTGACGACCACCATGCCGGGCATGGAAGCCATCATTAAGGTGCTCAAATCAGCCGGCATCCGCCATCAGGTTAAGGTGGTTGTCGGCGGTGCCCCGGTGACCCAGCATTTTGCCGACCGAATAGGAGCTGACGGCTATGGTGCCGATGGTGGAGCGGCTATTGAGCTATGTCGCCGGCTGGTAGGAAAATGAGGGCGGGCTTTCCACGTAGATTTCAAAGGAGGCGAAGCCGTTGGTTATGTCTCATAAGGCTAGGATTCTAGCGGCAGCGCGTAAACAACCGGTAGAAAAACTGCCGTTTGGGGCTCGTATTGACGTCTGGTATAACTACCATTCTGGGCACGGCAGCCTGCCTGAGAAATATAAAGACTGGAATATCGTTGAAATCCTGCGTGACCAGGGTGCTGGAGCTCAGGTGCGCCACCTGCGTATCTGGAGTGTGGAGTACGAGGAGCTTGAGTTGGTTAGGCATGAGGACCCACCCTATACGACAACGGAGTGGCGGACACCGGTAGGTACCGTTAGTCAGAAGACGGTCTTTACACCTCAGGAAGGCCCCTGGATTGTCTATGAGGTTGACCATCCGCTTAAGAGCGAGAGAGATTATCCGGTGATTGAGTATATCCTGGAGCACACCAGACTGGTTCCCGACCTCGGTGAGTATCTTGAGAAGGAGAGGATGATGGGCGAGCAGGGAATTATTATCACCGGCATGGACCTCTATTCACCGATGCAGCAGGTAATGCGTTACTGGCTCGGCTACGAGCTATTCTTCTACGAGCTACACGATCACCCAGCTCGGGTAGAGCGGCTCTATGAGCTGG
>CAZHRO010000218.1:0-2237 GCA_964535045.1 uncultured Dehalococcoidales bacterium
TGACCTCTTTAACCCCGGCCACCCTAGCCGGTATTACCGTCATTAGAACCGTTGAGGGGTAGGCGGCGATACCACCGGGGGCATAGACACCAACACACTCCAGAGGGCGCATCAGCTGACCAACACCCGAAGCGGAAAACCCCTTCCCCAGGCTGTCCCTCTGCCTTTCATGAAAGACCCTTATCCGCTCAGCCGCCAGCTTGAGCGCCGACACCAGCTCAGCATCCACCTCCCGATAAGCACCAGCTATCTCCTGTCTGCCTATCTCTAAGGAAGTGAGCTCCACCCCCTCAATTTTCAAGGTTAAGTCAAAAAGAGCCTTGTCCCCCCGATTACGCACCTCACCAATAATCTGCTTGACTACCTCCTCCGGGCTCTCCGTACCAAACATTTTCTTAAGCTTCTGCCGGAGAGCCGGGGGAATCCGATACAAATCAGCCGCAGCCTCCCGTGATAGCGCCGACTTTGCCCGTGAAAAACCCTCGATAATTTCCAATCTAGATACCCCCCACTGCCTTGCTCAAGGTATTAACGATGGACTCTACCCTCTCCCTCCTGCCGGGGCTGGCTGAAGCATCGGTATTGCCAATAAGACAGGCTGAGGATTCGCCAAGGGTATCAATAATCTTAAGGTTATGCTTTCTCAAGGTGCGACCGGTCTGGGTATTCTCAATCAACAGGTCGGCATCCTCAGGCAGGAAAGCTTCACTGGCTCCCCAGGTAGGAACAATGCGATACATCCCCAGGTGATTATCCCGGGCATACTTATCAGCGATATTTACATACTCCGAAGCCACCCTGAGCGGCTTCGGATTTGATTCGTTAAGCTGTCTCAGACCATAAATATCAGATGCCTCCACCTCCTGACTTATCACCGCCACTATCTTCACCCCGCCAAATTTAAGGTCGAGAAGCTCCGCTATCGGGCTGGACGGAAACTGGTAAAGATGATCCCTGACCCAATCCTTGCCCGTAATTGCCAGATCAAAATTTCCGTTAGCTACCTGAAGAGGCATATCCTGAGGTCTGATCACCTTAACCGTAACCCTATCCAGATTAACCTCGGGACGGCGATTACCCACGGCCGAAGGATAATCATTAACCTGAATCCCGGCTCTACTAAGCAACCTAGCCGTCGGCTGCTGTTGATGGCCATCGGGTAAGGCCAGGCGGACTACATCATTAGATGACTCTCCAGAAACACCGAGTTTAGAGACCGAGGGCACCCTGCTTGCCTTCGCCTGAGGAAGGTGCCAATCACTAGAAGTAAGAACATCTTCAAGAGGGGTCAGAAGCCGGCTCAAGTCCTTGGTTTCCCAGCTATCACTATTGGCTATCAGAAAAGCGCTGTAGCTAAGAACCTCATCCAGCGAGACCAGACCGTAAGCAAAAAGGCTCTGTCCACTTACACCCGAGAGTAAGGCTAAATCAGCGCTCTCCGGAGGATAGACCTCAGCACCACCCCACAGCGGAAAGGTGTTAAACTGCCTCAGTCGTTGTCCCAGTGCCCATGACTCAGCCTGATTGGGATACTCACTAGCAATACGCACCACCCCCCCCCACGACTGCACCGCCTCTTCCGAAGACAATACCTCCCACGAGCTACTGCCAATCACGTGTAATGCGCCCTCGCCATAACCTAAATTCCTGATTTTAACCAGGGAACTGCCCGGGTATTTAGTTAACAGCTCCTCCACCCAGTCCAGCCCGCAAATCCCGATGTCGTAGTTGCCGACCGCCACCTGGATTGGAATATCCCGCTCGTGAAATATCTTGGCAGATAGGTCGGGAAATGTCTCCGACCGAAGGCGATAAAGACGCGCCTTCTCGTGATATCCCCTCAGTCCCCAACCCGCCCGGTCAAGTAAAGCAGCGGTTTCAGCTAGAAGTCGCCCTTTAGGCAAGGCTATCTTAAGCAACACCCCCCTCCCCCAGTAGCTTCAGAACATCATCAGCAGCCTCAAGCTCAAACTTCCGGTGCCTAACTTGCTCAGTCACAATAAAGAACGGCACTTCACTACGAACCGCAATGAGCCAATCAAAACCAGCCGGCTCCTGGACTCCAAGCCAAAGTTCAGCTACGTATCCCGCCTCATGAAGACGACGGGCAATATCAAAACCGCGCTTCATTAATCTCCCATCAGCCTTAATTAGGACCCTCCGGGCTTTGGGCCGAGGCAGAGTAGCCGGCTCTATCAAACCCGCGATATGATCAAAATAGAGGGCAAAACCTGATG
>CAZHRO010000219.1:0-2235 GCA_964535045.1 uncultured Dehalococcoidales bacterium
GTTAATGAATGTCCCACATCTTGTCCTAAGCCCAACTGCGAGGGGACTATATTTCTGCCTCATGAGGAAGGTTGGCAGTGCTTTAACTGCATGAAAATTATCTATAAGGCAACACAGGAGACGGGGAAAACGCCTGCTTTCAAGCGGTATCGACGCTATAATAACTAAGGAGTCTGCATCCCGTAGATTGTGATAATTCTTGAAGTAACAGGGGTGAAAATCCATGCCAGACTATCGTCGTCGATGGCAGGCAGTCTGGACGTGGGTCAAGTGTATGACTACAATACCTCGGATTTCTGCAGTAAAGAAATGCCGCGGTCCTACTTTATGCCTTCCTGGTATTTCTTCGCCAGGTCCGGGTTGTAGGGTGCCCTTCTCCCACTACACACTTCTCTGGGGCATAATTGGCAGCTCTCGAACTTAACCTCGGTTGGGAAAAATATTCCCGACACAGATTTTACGGGAATCATCAGGCAGCTTTCGGTTAGCTTCACCCCGATTAGCTCCTCAACATTGCCCAAAATGGAGAACAGCTCCCTTTGCTGGGTTATCGGCCAGGATGCTAAAGAACCCGGGTTCATTCTTGAGAGCTGTCCCAGGGCGTAATTTCTCTTCAGGTAGTTTTCAAGATAGCTGATGGCGGAGCGCAGAGATGTCTCCTTAATAATGTCGAGGCAGTAACTTCTCATAAAGTCTCGGGTCGGGACGGCTATTTCATCTAGTTCCCGGCCGCAGGTAACAACGTAGGGAAAGACCCTTTCTACTTTGTCTAAGTTAACTCGAAGCACCCGGCTGGTAAACGTAACACCACCGATGTCCAGCGAGTCCTCATTTTTATTCTCTACATAGGAAACCTCATAGACAGCCTTTGGTTTTGCTATCGGGCGGGCAATATCGATTAGCTCTCTGGCGGTTTTTTCAACAAACGTATTCTTTTCGCGGATACGCATGCGCCTGAGCACTTCTTTGAGCTCCAGACTAACCGGAATGTCATTAAATATCTCCATGATGTAATCCCTGGGGTGTCCTTGGCTCCTGATTCCTCGTGAACATTATTACTTTTACCGGGAACTCGTGTCTTGAGAATTATAAGGCCGGAGGCAATGGGTATCAAAAAGCAAAACCGGCTGTAATTTAGAGAGATGCTACCAAACCCTGATTGGAGTTTAGCTACCGCCCATCTGTCCCAGCAGCCAGGAAAGCCACTCTCCGATTCCCTCACCGCTGGTGCAGGAGACGGGGATAATTTCTAGCCTTTCATTTATGCCTCGGAGCGCTTGAGAAAAGGCGTCAGAGTCGAACTTTACATAAGGTAACAGGTCGATTTTGTTTAGCAGAACAATATCGGCGTCGTGGAACATTACCGGGTATTTAAGTGGCTTATCGTCTCCTTCGGGTATGCTCGAGATAATGACTCGCCGGTGTTCGCCAAGCGCAAAGCTGGCAGGGCAGATAAGATTACCCACGTTCTCAATAAGGAGCAGGTCAATGCTAGTCAGGGGCAGGTTATTCAGGGCATTACTTACCATATTGGCATCGAGGTGGCAGCTACCACCGGTGTTGATCTGAATTACAGGCACCCCCTCTCGGCCCACTGCTTCCGCATCGACACTTGAGCTGACATCGCCCTCAATAACACCGATCCGGGTCTTATCCTTCAGCCTCGTTATGGTTTGCAGAATGAGGCTTGTTTTACCGGCCCCGGGTGAAGACATAATGTCTAAGGTGAATATGTTATTTTGTTCCAGAAGCATGCGGTTTCTTTCGGCTATCTGGTCATTGGCCCCGAGAATGTTTTTAAGAATCTTTACTTCCATTTACTCTACCTCAGCTTTCCATGAAGATTTCACGGTAGTTTTCTAGCGAGAACCCCGCTCATTACTTATCATTATTCCACATCGATACTATCCACGAAGAGTTCCTTCCCAGCGGTAATCTCAACATCACTGCCACCACACCTGGGGCAGGTCCAGTCATATTCCTTCAGCTCAAAAACCTCGTCGCAGCTCCGGCACCTCCCCCGGGGAGAGACCGAGGTGAAGCTAAGGTTTGCCCCCTCAGCGATGGTATTCTCAGCCAGAAGGTCGAAGTAGAACTTGACACACTCTTCGACAAACCCGGTGAGCTCTCCGATAACCAGGTTTATCTTTCCGATCTTTTTGGCGCCCGCCCTCTCGGCTTGCTCCAGAACAATATCAAGCATGCTCTGAGTAATAGCTAGTTCGTGCATCTATT
>CAZHRO010000220.1:0-2229 GCA_964535045.1 uncultured Dehalococcoidales bacterium
GGAGATACGCTGTGTACCAAGAGTGAACCGATACTTCTTGAGTCGATCCGTTTTCCCGAGCCGGTGGTCTCGGTGGCAATTGAACCCAAGAGTCGGGCTGACCAGGACCGGATTGGTGAGGCTCTGAACAAACTGGCTGAAGAAGACCCCACTTTTAAGGTGACTTATAATCAGGAGACAGGGCAGACGGTCGTCTCCGGCATGGGGGAACTTCACCTTGAGGTTCTGATTGGCCGCTTGTTCAGTGAATTTAAGGTAGGGGCTAGGGTCGGCAGGCCGTGGGTTGCCTATAAAGAGACGATAACGGAAGTGGTACGGGCTGAAGGCAGGTTTGTCAAGCAGACCGGTGGGCGTGGTCAGTATGGCCATGTTTGGCTTGAGCTTGAGCCTCTAGAGCGTGGTAGCGGCTTCCAGTTTGTGGATAAGGTTAAGGATGGGGCCATACGGAAGCAATATATCCCGGCGGTAGAGGCGGGGATTAGGGAGGCAGCGGAGACCGGAGTAATCGCTGGCTACCCGGTGGTTGATATTAAGGCGACCCTCTACGATGGCAGTTACCATGAGGTCGACTCTTCAGACCTGGCTTTTAAGATGGCGGGCTCGATAGCCCTGAAGAATGGTGTCAGGCGGGCAAAACCCATCCTGCTTGAGCCGGTTATGAAGCTGGAGGTAGTTACCCCGGCACAGTTTCTCGGCGATATAATCGGCGACCTTAATTCAAGGCGGGGGCACATTACTGCTATCGAGACTGAGGAGGAAATGAGCATCGTTCGTTCCCTGGTACCCTTGGCTGAAATGTTCGGTTATGCTACTGACATCAGGTCGCTGACTCAGGGGAGGGCTACTCATTCTATGGAGTTTTATCGCTATCAAGAAGTGCCGTCTGAGTTGACTGACAAGATAAGGGCTACCGGAGGAAGATGAATTAACCGGGAGTTTTGGGTGCTGGTTTATGCCAAAGCAGCAGATTCGTATTAAGTTAAAGGGCTATGACCATAAGATACTTGACCTGTCGGCGATGCAGATAGTCGAGGCGGTGGAGCGGACGGGGGCAGTGGTTAGCGGGCCGATACCGCTGCCCACTCATATCAAGAAGTTTAGCGTTATCCGCTCCCCATTTATCGATAAGGATTCTCAGGAGCAGTTTGAAATTCGGACCCATAAACGTCTTATCGATATTATCGAGACGACCTCGAAAACAATCGATGCCCTGACTAAGCTTAGTTTGCCGTCAGGGGTTGATATTGATATTAAGCTGTGAGAGTAACGACACGAGATACGGTGTGGTGGAGGTTCAGGAGATGATACCCGGGATTATCGGCAGAAAATTAGGTATGACCCAGATATTCGGGGAGGACGGTAAGGCGGAGGCGGTGACTGCGGTTGAGGCTGGCCCGTGCTCGGTGATTCAGATTAAAACGGTGGCTAAAGAGGGCTATAATGCGGTTCAGCTGGGATTCGGCGAGACAAAGCGGCTCAAGTCTCCGCAGCGAGGTCACCTTAGGGGTCTGGGGCAGTTCAGGTACCTTAGGGAATTTAGAGTGGATGATATCGGTGATATCCAGGTGAAGGTCGATGTGAGCCTGTTTAAGGAGGGTGACCTGGTTGATGTTACCGGGTTTTCCAAGGGTAGGGGATTTGCCGGTGTGGTGAAGCGCCACGGCTTTGCTGGCGGTCCCAAAACGCACGGACAGTCAGACCGGCATCGCCATCCGGGTTCTATCGGGGCTACTACCTCTCCGGGGAGGGTGCTCAAGGGAACGCGCATGGCCGGGCGTATGGGGAATCGGCGGGTTACGGTGCGCAAGCTGGAGGTGCTCAAAAGCGACCCGGCTCGTAACCTGCTGCTGGTTAAAGGAGCTGTGCCCGGGGCTAAAGGTGGATTATTGCTTATAAAAAAGTCGTCCGGGGGGAAATAGAGAGGTGCAGGTTCCAGTATACAGTCTCAGTGGAGAGATAGCGAGACACATTGATATTAGCGACCGGGTCTTTGCCGAGCCGTTTCGTGAGGCGGTGGTGCATCAGGCAATGGTAAGGCAGCAGGCAAACCTGCGTCAGGGAACTGCCAGCACCAAGACTCGCCGTGAGGTTGCGGGCAGTAGGCGAAAGCTGTTTCGGCAGAAACATACCGGTTACGCTCGGGCGGGCAGCCGCCAGTCACCGCTGCGTCGCGGCGGTGGGGTTGTTTTCGGGCCGAAGCCGAGGAGTTACCGCCAGGCGATGCCGAAG
>CAZHRO010000221.1:0-2223 GCA_964535045.1 uncultured Dehalococcoidales bacterium
GAGCTAGCAAAGAAGAACATCCGCGTGAATGCGCTTAACCCAGGTATCATTGCCACACCAATGGCGCTGAGTTCGCCCCCAGAGGAAGTAAAATCATTTGAGGCGATAATCCCGCAGGGTCGGCTGGGGAAGCCGGAGGAGGTTGCCTATGCGGCGTTGTTCCTCGCCTCAGACGAGTCCTCCCACATCACCGGTCACACCCTAGTGGTTGACGGCGGTCTCGAGGTTGATAATCACCAGGTCATAAAACCCGTTCCTCTAAAAAAGTGACAGGCTAGTTTGGGACAATAGAATATCCAGGGCAGGATTGCCCCTTGTGCGGAACAGATAATCCGTAAGCGGCTGCTTCCAGATAGTCAATGGCGTTAAAAGCCAAGTTAACGGCCGTTTACGGATTAATATATGAGTTGAGAATCGATATCACTTAGACTTTGCAGTGCTTATGATGTGGCATCAGGGGACGTGGATAACGATGGTGACTTTGAATTTTCCCTAAAGGCCTGACCAGATTGTTTCTACGCTCACCCCCACCCGCCTTATTACTATCCCCCTCGTTTTTATGGTGATTAAACTTAAGGTGTAATGTTTCTTAGCATCCCTCAACCTGCCAGAAACTTAGCCAGTCGCTTAGCCAGAGCCGTGATTGTGAGAATAGGCGGTAGTCCGGGCGCTACCGGCAATACGCTGGCATCACAGACAAAGAGTCCTCCTAGCTCAGTCGCTAGATTGCTATCTACGACCTTTCCTATCGCCGCAGTACCACCAGGGTGGGCACCCTGTGGTCTGGAAACAAGAATCGACTTACCGCTTGCCCCAGCCTTAATAAGAATTTCGCGGGCTATGTCCGACCCTTCCTTCAGGCGTTGCCAGTCATTCTTTGTAACCGCCTTTGAAATTGACCCATCGGCATATACATTACCACTGGCGTCATCCCTGATTTTGGTCATGATGCCGAGCAGTTTCTTCGCCGGCATCATCATACCTTTTATCCCGAGCTCCATGAACCTGACTTTAGAGGAGCAGTTTATGAACGGGGACAGAATGAAGCCTTTATCTTTATAGAAATCATGGTTAACCAGGGCCATCACCGGCTCATTTACCTGGTTGATGCCGCCAGTGACACCGTAGGTATTAACCAACAGGTCAACGAACAGTCCCGAACCAGCATTACTGAAGCCGGACTTCTGGAGAATGACCGGTGTGCTCAGGGCACCCGCGGCCAGTATGACGACTTCTGCCATAATTTCTTTTCTAGCCTTTGATTGCTTAGCGACAACGCCCTCAGCCTTGCCGTTCTTTATCAGCACTTCATCAACGGTTGTTTCACACCAGATTTCCGCTCCCTTTTCAGCGGCTTCCTTGAGATAGTCTAGGGCAGTCCACTTGGCACCGTCCGCACATCCAAAAACACATTGCCCACACTTTTGCGACAGGAGGCAGCGTTAAGGAACTTGGGCATCGGTTCCATCTTATAGCCAAGTTCATTGGCTGCCCATCTGATTTTTTTCGAACCCTCGGAGAGGAGCTCCTCAGGGATGGCGGCAATGTGCATCTCTTGCTCCGCCTCAGAAAATTCCTCTTTTAAGTCTATCCCCAGCGCACCGAGTTCATCTTCCAGGCAACGAACCCCGTTGCCGCAGGAGACGACTGTTGTCCCTCCGGCCATGAATGCTCGCCACAGAACCACTCCCTCTTTTGACTTCCTCGGCATATTAGTCAGTTTGTTTGAGATGTCATAGAAGCGGCCGGCATCCTTGTATGTCCCTACCTTTTCCTCAAGTTTGCCCCGTTCGAGCACGAGCACGCTTCGCCCGCGTACCGCCAGTTCTCTAGCCAGAGTCGCTCCACCGGCTCCTGAACCTACAATAACAAAATCGTATTGCTTGCTAGCCATGCCGCACCTCGCTCATAATTTTCTAAAGGGCCTGCAGGTTGCGATATTATAACACAACTCTTGGCGGACAAAATAATAGAAGAGCCAACCCGCGAAGAATACTCTTTGGCTAAATTGGCAAGTCAGTTTGGCCAGAACAATCACTACCCCCCCCCTGCTAGCGGGGTTCTTCGATGAGGAGGACAATCAGGTATCCAGCGGGCTTGAATCCGCGCGGGCAGCTTGGTAAAATGGAGGAGGTTGCTCAGCTGGCCCTGTTTCTGGCTTCCGACGAATCCCCCCATATAATCGGGCAGACGCTGGCTGTCGCTGGGGGTCATACCATTGAC
>CAZHRO010000222.1:0-2205 GCA_964535045.1 uncultured Dehalococcoidales bacterium
ATGACGGTTCGGCACCGCGGGGGAGGGGCGAAGCGGAGGCTCCGGGTTATTGACTTCAGGCGTGATAAGATAGGTGTTCCCGGGAGGGTAGCAGCTATTGAGTATGATCCTAACCGTTCGGCGAATATTGCTCTTATCTACTACGCCGATGGGGAGAAGCGCTATATCCTGGCTCCTTTAGGTCTGGCGGTGGGGGATACCGTAAGGTCGGGCAGTGATGCTGAGGTAA
This sequence comes from uncultured Dehalococcoidales bacterium, assembly GCA_964535045.1. Lineage (GTDB taxonomy): Bacteria > Chloroflexota > Dehalococcoidia > Dehalococcoidales > UBA5760 > UBA5760. Next base: position 230 of record CAZHRO010000222.1, read on the forward strand.
AGCCTGGCAATGCCTTACCCCTGAGGTTAATCCCGAGCGGAGCGTTACTGCATAACATCGAGATGGTAAAAGGCAGAGGCGGGCAGATGGTACGCAGCGCCGGGGCCGCCGCTCAGCTCATGGCTAAGGAGGGCAGGTACGTCCTGCTGCGTTTACCGTCTGGGGAGATGAGGCGCGTTGATAGTGATTGTATGGCGACTATTGGTCAGGTGGGGAATATTGACCGTCGGGGTATTAAACTGGGCAAGGCAGGTCGCAAGCGTTGGCTGGGTTGGCGCCCGACGGTGAGGGGGTCGGCAATGAACCCTCGGGATCATCCTCACGGTGGGGGGGAAGGGAGGTCACCAATAGGGCTTCCGGGGCCGAAAACGCCGTGGGGTAAGCCAGCTTTGGGTTATAAGACCCGTAAACCAAAGACCTCCGACAGGCTGATTGTTAAGCGTCGGGGTAAGTAGACGGAGTGAGGTTAGAGTGAAATGTCAAGGTCAACCAAGAAAGGACCAGCTGTTGACCCCAAATTGCTAAAAAGGGTGGAGGCGGCTAGTCGTTCTAGCCAGAAAGTGGTAATTAAGACCTGGTCGCGTTCCTCTACTGTTCTACCGGTGATGGTTGGGCTTACCATCGCGGTGCACAACGGCCGGAGGCACGTCCCTATTTTTATCACCGAGAACATGGTGGGGCATAAGCTGGGCGAGTTTGCCCCCACGAGAACCTTCAGGGGGCATATCTCTAGGGCTGAGAGAACAACTCGGGTGAGAGAGAAGTAGGTCCCCGGGTTTTTAGGTGGTTATGGATGGAAGTGAAGGCAGTAGCCAAGAATATCAGGGTATCACCTCGCAAGCTGCGGTTGTTAGCAAATATGGTGCGCGGGCGGAGTGTGAATGAAGCATTAACCATGCTTAGGTTTGCCGCTACCCCCAAGGCGAGAGTTATCGCTAAGGTGGTGAAATCGGCGGCGGCCAACGCGGAAAACAATTATCAGATGTCACCCGAGCTAAAGATTGTTCGTATATTTGTTGATGAGGCACCGACCATGAAGCGGTTTCGCCCCCGAGCTCGAGGGCGAGTTGGTCGTATCCTTAAGCGTGCCAGTCAGATTACCGTTGTCGTTGCCGAGGAGGAGGAAAAAGTTGGGGCGTAAGGTTCATCCTGTTGGTTTTAGAGTGGGTATCACACGGGATTGGCAGGCCAAATGGTATGCCGACCAGAATTACGTGCAGTTTTTGCAGGAAGATCTGAAACTCAGGCAGGCTATCAGGTCGAGGTATGCTGGGGCTGGCATTTCTCTGGTAGAGATTGACCGGCAGGGTGACAAGATATTAATGAATATTTATACCTCTCGCCCCGGAGTTGTCATTGGTCGGGGTGGGCAGCGAGTTGATGAGATGAGGCGATATCTTGAAGACCTCATCGGAAGCCGAATTCAGCTCAACATTCAGGAGATTAGGCAACCGGAGCTTGATGCTTATTTAGTGGCGGTTACGGTGGCGGAGCAGATTGGGCGGCGGGTTGCTTATCGAAGGGCAATGAAGCAAGCCATTGCCCGCACCATTGAGGCGGGGGCTAAGGGGATAAGAATTAATTGTTCCGGCAGGCTGGCTGGTGCCGAGATAGCACGTCGGGAAATGCTACATCAGGGGCAGGTACCCCTGCATAAGCTCCGGGCTGACATTGATTATGGCCTGGCTGAAGCACATACCCCCTTGGGTCGGATTGGGGTTAAGGTGTGGATATATAAGGGCGATATTCTCCCTGAGGCTGTGGTTGAGGAAGCTGAAGAGGTACCCGGGGAAATGGTCTCTGAAGAGCCAGCTGGCACTATAGAACTGGTAGAGAAGCCAGTGCCACCGGTAACTGTTGAGGCAGCCGGGGCAGCACCCCCGGTTGCGGTAGAAGAAGCGGTGGAAGAAATTGAAGCGAAGGTCGAGGCTTCCGAGGCTGAGGGGGAGGTACCGGTGGTAGAGGCAGAGGCAGAG
>CAZHRO010000223.1:0-2204 GCA_964535045.1 uncultured Dehalococcoidales bacterium
TTCCGAACTTGAGCTTTATCGTAATCATACTCCATCTCTAGCATCACGTTTTGCCGCTAAGGAGGCGGTGATAAAGGCGCTGGGTGGCTTGAGCCGAGGTTTTAGGTGGCGGGAGATTGAGATATTAGCCGACCCGAGGGGTAAACCTCTGGTTAATCTTTACGGCAGTGTGCGTGGTAAGGCTGAAAGTCTGGGTGTGGATGGTTTTGGTATCAGTCTCTCTGACTGTGAAGAATATGCGGTGGCTTTTGTTGTTGGCGATTAAGACAAGCTAGGTTACCTTCTCAAGTGAGAAGGAGGACGGTAAATGTCGTTAGTGAGAAGGGCAGCGATAGGGTTCCTGAGCTTTCTCCTTTTTGTCTCCCTGTCGGGTTTCGGGCTGGCTTTTACGGCGAACCGTACCGTGTTCAACCCGGACTTCGTTGTCTCACGGCTGGACAGGCTGGAGGTATCTCCCCTGGTGGGTGAGATGCTGAAGGAGCAGGTGCCGGAAGAGGTGATGTCGGTGCTGCCGGCTGGGCTTATTGACGAGGTGCTCGATGATGTTCTTACTGAGCTTGAGCTGTGGCTGAGAGAGCAACTAGCCGAGGCAGTATATGCCGGCTATGACTACGTTTTGGGCAGGAGTGACGAGCTCAGTCTGGTCATTGACGTTGAGCCGGTGAAGGCGGCGGTGAAGGATAGGTTATTGCCGGTTTTATTAGCAGAGCCACCACCGGGACTGGATATGCTACCTCCGGCTGAGCTGGAGAGGTTGTTTAATCAATTCTACGAGCAGGTTTCCGGGCAGATACCCTCAACGCTGGAGATTGATGAGGGCATGATAAACGAAATGGATCCCGGGATTATGCCGGCTTTAGCTCAGGCGAGGCGATACACTGGTTACTTCCAGATTGCCTACTGGGCGCTGATTATAAGTACCGCTCTCTTCATTATGGGCATCATACTCCTCGACCGACGGGTGAGGGGTGCTACCCGCTGGCTCGGGATACCCTGCTTAATAAGTGGTATTGTTAGCTATGGGGGCACATTCTTTTTGAGTAATTTTGCCGCTGGGCTGGTGGCACAGCTTGAGCTGCCGGTACAGTTACAGGACTGGTTGCCGCAGCTAATTAATGATTCGCTAGACCCAATGCGTATCTACGGTGTTGTGCTGATGGTGGCAGGGACGGCTCTACTCATCGTGTCGGTTGCTTATAGACGGCGCGGTTATGAGTATTCACTCGAATAACCGGCGGATTCGCCAGGTTTCTTTGACCCTGGGTAAGGTGGGTGATAAAATCTAAGATAGCTTTAGTTATCTGACCAAGGAGAAGGTAATGTCAGGGCATTCTAAGTGGTCTTCAATCAAGCATCAGAAGGGGGTGGCTGATGCCCGACGGGGTAGGCTTTTTACCAAGTTGACGCGCGAGATAATAGTAGCGGTGCGTGAGGGGGGCAGTAGCCCGGACACCAATTTCCGGCTGCGATTGGCTATTCAGAAGGCCCGTGATAACAGTATGCCCTCGGAGAACATAGAGCGGGCGATCAAGCGGGGTAGCGGGGAGCTGGCTGGGGAGACTCTGGTGGAGATGACACTTGAGGGTTATGGCCCGGGGGGGGCGGCTATTCTGGTGCAGGCATTGAGCGATAATCGTAACCGGACCCTCCAGGATGTGCGCAATATCTTCACGCGCAACGGTGGCAGTCTGGGGGAGAGTGGTTGTGTTGCCTGGATTTTTGATTTAAAGGGACTTATTACCGTAAATACCGACGGTTTGGATGCTGAGGAACTGGCGCTTAAGGCTATCGATGCCGGGGCTGAGGACGTTGTCACCGGGAATAATTGCGTTGAGATTTATACCAAGCCTGATGAGCTTGAGGCGGTAAGGAAATCACTGGAGGCCGACGAGGTGCCCATAGCCTCGGCGGAGCAGAGTCTGATACCGAAGACCACCTTGAACCTCGGCGAGAAGGAGGCGTTGCAGACGCTGAGACTCCTGGATAAGCTGGAAGACCTGGATGAGGTGCAGCAGGTCTGCAGTAACGTGGACTTTGACGACGATGTTGTTAGTAAGTATCACTCACAGGGCTCGAAATAGCAGGTTAGTTTGACAGAGTAATGAGAGTTTTCGGTATTGACCCGGGCACAGTTATCATGGGCTACGGAATAATTGAGAGTCGCGATGACGAGATAGCTCTGGTTGACTGTGGTGCTTTGGGTT
>CAZHRO010000224.1:0-2198 GCA_964535045.1 uncultured Dehalococcoidales bacterium
CGCGAGTGTGATTCCTGGTGCTGGGCAGTGGGGATAATCGGAATACAGCCGCTACTTATTTACCAGAATTATATGGTGCTGCCAATCGGGGGAGCTGTGGGGAAAATCAGCTCGAAAGTGGGCACCGCGGCTTTCTTCTCTCAGGAGGGCAGCCTCAGCTACCAGACGACCGGTTGTCACTAGGTTATTTAGCTCATGGGAGGGGCGGTCTTTGGGCTGTGGTAGACATGCCTGCCAGGAGGCCAGAGTATCGGCTGCCTGGCTCAGGTCTTCCTTATTGCGTATGATGCCTACCTTGCTCCAGAGTAGTTCCTGGAGGGTGGAGAGGCTGGGTGGGGATACCTTTTTGAGGGCTGGCCGCGGAGATAGCGGGCCGCGAACTCTGGCCTCCTGCCTGGAAACCGGTGTTTCCGGTACAGCTCCTGTGGTAGTTCTCTCAACAATCCTCTGACCAAAGACAACTGCCTCCAGGAGGGAGTTTGATGCCAGCCGGTTGGCTCCGTGGACACCGGTACAGGCGGTCTCACCAACGGCGAATAGCCCCGCGATGTTGGTTTCTCCCCAGCTATTGGTCTTAACACCGCCCATGATATAGTGGGCCGCCGGCGCTACCGGTATCGGGTCCTTGGTAATATCCAGGCTGTGGTCAAGACAGAAGCGGTAAACCTGGGGAAAACGGGTGGTGATAACATAGCGCGGCAGATGGGTGGCATCAATAAAGACCCTGTCCGAGCCTGTCTTAATCATCTCGTAGAGGATACTGCGTGCCACCACATCCCGAGGTGCCAGGTCGGCTTCCGGTGCGTAGTCCGGCATAAAGCGATGGCCATTTGCGTTGCGGAGCACGCCTCCCTCGCCCCTGACCGCTTCCGTGATGAGAAAGGGGGGTACTCCGGGCAGGCGGAGGGCGGTCGGGTGGAACTGGAAGAACTCCGTGTCGGTTATCTCAGCCCCAGCTCGATAGGCCAGGGCTATGCCGTCACCGGTAGCTACGTCAGGGTTAGTGGTGAACTTATATAACTGACCGGCACCACCGGTAGCCAGGACAAGAAAACGACCGTCAAATTCCTCAATTGAGCCGCTGTGGCAATCTAAGGCTTTTACACCTCTAACAGCTCCCCTTTCTACCAGAATCTCGGTAACCAGGCAATCTTCAAGCACCTTTATTTTAGAGGCACGTACCTGCTTGCTGAGGGTCACCTCAATATGGGCTCCGGTAGCGTCACCGCCAGCGTGGAGGATGCGGAATACACTGTGGGCTGCTTCTCTCGTAAGGGCAACCTCGCCATTGACGGTATCAAAGGGCACTCCCAGGTTGACCAGGTCGGCAATCCGAGCCGGGCCTTCGTTAGCCAGAATACGTACCGCTTCGATATCGCATAGTCCATCTCCCGCCGCCAGGGTGTCCTTAAGATGGAGCTCCGGGGAATCATCCTTCCCGATAGCGGCGGCAATCCCGCCTTGAGCGTGTTTGGTGTTGCAGTCGTCGATACTGCCCTTGGTGATGATAAGCACACTACCCTGCTTTTTAGCCAGCAGGGCAGTGTAAAGGCCGGCGATACCGCTGCCAATTATAATGTAGTCATGTTTCATCTGAATACTCTGGTGAGCTTCGTCTGCACTTTAATTCTATAGTTCGTTCTGAATCGCCGCCGTCCACCAGTAGAGTTCCAGTGGCGGTGGCATATTATACAAGCATAGTCTTCTGCTTTTGGTTAAAACACCCGGCCCATAGCCGGGTAGCGTGACCTGTTGCTACTCCCTCCTGTACCTAGCCTTCCCCTCCTGGTAGAGGTCGCCGCCATAGATATCATTGACCACCGTAACCGGGAAATCCTCGACCTCAAGGCGGCGGATTGCCTCAGCTCCAAGCTCCTCATAGGCGATAACCTCTGATTTCTTGATTCTCTTGGCGGCAAGCGCCGCCGCACCACCGATAGCCCCAAAGTAGGCTGCCTTATATTTCTTCATCGCCTCTTTAACCTCGGCTGAGCGCATTCCCTTGCCAATCATGCCTTTAAGACCCTCGGCTATTAAGCGGGGTGAGTAGCTGTCCATACGTCCGCTGGTAGTTGGCCCCGCCGCTCCGATTGGCCTCCCGGGCCGGGCCGGAGTCGGCCCCATGAAATATATTGTTTGCCCCTTAATATCGAAGGGAAGTTGTTCGCCGCGGTCGAGGGCTTCGATCATCCTTTTAT
>CAZHRO010000225.1:0-2192 GCA_964535045.1 uncultured Dehalococcoidales bacterium
GGCAAAGGCCCTGGCGGCTTCATAGGCACGGGTAAATTGCTCCTGGTTCGCTGGATTCCCGCTCCTCCCTTGGGGGAGCAGGTTATCAAAGGTGAAACGGGTCAGCGAGCCCAAGTTGCTATAGCGGAGCAAATGGGTCCGGCGCTCTTTATCCAGTGTCTCCTGACTGCAACGGCAGGGGATAACCCGGCTAAAATCGGGTTTACCCGAAGGGAGAAGGGGATGCACGAACCCCGCCCCTTTGCAAATCGGGCAATCTGGACTCGATGAGGCTGCTTCGTCTTCGCTAGCGCTGGACCATGTGTCCGTATCTGCCCTTGATATATTTATCGGGGTCTTTTTTCTTAAAATCTCGCCCAGAGGTTCCACCTTTCCTCCCCTCAGAAGACCAGCGTTCCAGTATTGCTGTGATATAGCTCCACCTGCGCTTATTCTGGTTAACTGCCTCTCTCACGGCATCCTTAATCCAGGCTGGCGGATAGAGCTTCTCCGCCTCTTTGAGCTCTTCGGCAATCATCGGGGTGAGCATGCCGATATTCTGCTCATAAAGGGTAAAGATGTCGGATGGCTCCTCGGACTCCGCATAGCTTTGCCCCACAGCCTTCAAACTGGGAAGTTTAAGCTCGCCACTTTGAATTTTGGCTATGACCTCCCGGTTTTGCTCGGTATTGAGAAAATAAACATCTTCCAACCCTTCATCCTTTTTTAGTACCAGATGGAGGATGGTTCCTCGCCTGGTGGCCATTGCCAAAGCCTTACTCAGTACCTGAGCCGGCAGCTCACCGACCTGGCTGAGACTCCGCATCAGACTGACATTACCCAACAGCTCGCCGCGATTTACGAAGCGGGGGTAGCCCCGCTTGCGATAAAGAATAGCCAGGATGTAGAGGGTTAGCTTTAGCTCGGCTACATCACTAATTTGCGGCAGGAGAGTGCTGAAAAAGGAGTTAGGTAGCGGGGTAAACTGCGTTCTGGCGGGGAAACCCCTAAACTGCTCCATAGACCTTTCTCCCAGCACTGTTAATAATCCCCCTGGCTATCAGAATCTCAGTCAAAGCCCGGATGCTTCATAGCAGGCTTGGCTCAGCATTGGCAATATTTTCAAATTTGGCTATTTTGGGAATAAAGCGGAGATTCACCACCCCGGTAGGGCCATTACGGTGCTTAGCAATTATGATTTCAGCCGGTGGGGGGTAGGCTTCACCGGGGTGAGCCTCTTCCCATTCTTTCTGACTGGAGTAGTAGACTTCGTCCCGGTAGATAAACATAACCACATCGGCATCCTGTTCAATACTGCCACTCTCACGCAGGTCAGAGAGCTGGGGCCGGTGTGATGCCCGCCACTCCACGGCCCGGCTTAGCTGGGACACGGCTATCACCGGTAGGTTGAGGTCGCGAGCTACTGCCTTGAGGGAGCGAGAAATGTAGCTAATCTCCTGGACCCTATTCTCGGCTCTACCATCCGCCTGCATGAGCTGCAGGTAGTCAACCACGATCAGGTTAATCCCCCGCTCGTAGTGGAGCCGCCGCGCCTTGCTCCGCATCTCCACCACCCGCAGTTGAGGCGAATCATCAACATAGATTGGTGCCTCACCGAGGACACCAGTCGCCTCCATAATCCTTCTCTCCTCCGCTTCCGTGTGGAGCCCAAGACGAACCTGCCTCAAGTTGACCCCGGATTCGTTGGAGAGGAGACGTAACACCAGCGACTCACGAGCCATTTCCAGGCTGAAAAATGCCACGCAGGCTCCATAATCCACGGCTGCATTCCGGGCTATATTAAGGGCCAGGCTGGTCTTACCCATGCTCGGTCTACCGGCGATAATAATCAGGTCAGCACGCTGAAAGCCACCCAGAAACTCATCCAGCCCGGTAAAACTCGATAGAACGTGAGGGAACGCCTCAGCGCCGCCTTCCGTGCTTGTCGGGATAGAAGTTGTGTCTTCAAAATACCTATCCAGTACCTGGCGGATAGGGACCAGGTCTTTGGTAAATTGCCCCTGCCTCAGTCTGAATAGGGTGTCCTCTGCCTGAGTAAGGCTGGCCTCAACATCGGGGTCAGCGGCGTAACCAATAGCTGCAATCTGCTTACCCGCACTGATAAGATGGCGCATTACGGAGAGGCGATAGACAATTTGAGCATAGTGCTCAATATCAAGCGAGGTTGGCACGATAGATATGAGACGGCTGAG
>CAZHRO010000226.1:0-2192 GCA_964535045.1 uncultured Dehalococcoidales bacterium
ATAACGCCCCACCCGGTATGCACGAGCCCCCCGAGCAATCGGGGGGCTCTTTTTTGTTGTGGCCGACTTGTGCGCTGGTGTCCTTTAAACTTCGTCTTCCCCTGCTTATGATACTTGGCTACCGGTTGTAGTTTGCTTTCCCATGGCGGTGGTGAGTACTCCTTCCTGTTTTCTCACTACAGAAAGAGTACTCGCTGCCGCTAACTATTTCCATACCTCTTGAGTGTATCTCGGATGGCGTTGCTCAAAGAGAAGTGGTAGCGCTAGATATCACTAGACCCCACAGTTTGCTGGAGTGTTTCCAGTCAGAGACAAACGGTGAAGGCTGACCGACAGCACCTGCTCTGGGGGACAAGAGCTCTACCGGAGCGAGGGAGTGGGATAGTAAAATGGCGTAACGTGGTTACCTGAGCCTGTTGGCCTTAGAATGGTGCTTTCACGTTGACCTCTTCCCCAATCTTTTTGATCTCCTCAACCACTTTCCGGTGAATAGGTACTTCCTCTTTTCGCTGTTCGTAAAGCTCAAATTCCTTTTCACCATGGATGAATATTCTGTCCTTACCCTCCGCTTTTTCTGTGTTCCTGATCATATTTATGTATCCATCCATTAGTTTCTGAAAGCGTGTTAGCTCGATAAAAGCCTCTATCTTTATTGCACCAAAGAAGTGAGATATCCGGGCTGATACTCCTTTCTTGGAATAGAGGTCCAGCCCAAAGGCACTTCCGGAAAGGACGCCGCAGAATATATCCACGGCAAGACATAGTCCATAGCCCTTGTGTCCACCACCCTCCTCTTCAGCACCACCGAGTGGCAGCAGCCCTCCTCCCTGCCTTTCTCGGATATTTACTAGCACTCGTGAGGGGTCCTGTGTTGGAGCGCCGAATTCATCCACAGCCCAGGTATTTGGTATCGATTTACCAAGTCGATGATAGACTTCAAGCTTGCCCCTGGGAACGGTTGAACTAGCCATATCCAGGACGAAAGGACGTTCCTTACCGGCTGGTACTGCAATGGAAATGGGGTTTGTTCCTATTACAGCATCTTTGCCGTTGGTTGGCACTACGAGAGGCTCAGCGTTGGTCAGTGAAATTCCGATGAGGTTGTGCTTAAGTGCCATCATGGAATAATAGGCAGCGATACCGTAGTGATTGGAGTCGCATACAGTGGCAAAGGCTACGTTATTCTTAAGAGCCTTCTCGATAACAAGTTTCATGGCCCTATAGCCGACAACTTGCCCCAGCCCACCGCCACCGGAGATAAGAAGTGTATTTGGTGTCTCTCTCAGGACTTTAATCTCAGCCACGGGCTTCATCACTCCTACCTTCAGCCCATTAGTATATCTTATGAGTCTCTGCACACCGTGTGAAGAGACACCCCTCTGGTCGGCGGTGATCAGTACGTCTGTCGCTGTTTTCGCATCTTCGGGAGGGACACCAAACCGCCGGAACAAGTTAACGGTGAATTGCCTCAATGTGTGAACCTTTATCCTAACGTATTCCTCCATTTTGCCTTTTCTCCTTCCCCGTTTCTATTCTTTAACGTTTCCTCCGTGGGAGGAAACCCTGCACCGGGCTAGAATCTCAGCTACCAAGCAATGTAAGAATTCAGCCATAGTCTAGCCTCGCGATGGGATGAAGTCAACCGTGGGGGCGGTCGCTGACTCGTATAAAAACCGACCGAGCCATCCCTTTAGTCGGCGGAGCAAGATGGAAACAGGCCTCAGCATCCTTCCCATTCACTTACGATTTCTATAGCCCTCCGATATTAACCGGGACGTAATCCTGAACATCTTGGTACCGCAAGCCGGGCCATGTTCCCTGAGCGGCGGGCTTCCCATTCTTCCTGGTAACGCTCTTGGGGTCCTTCATTGCGGTCAGCTCGTAACTTCTTGTTTTCTGCCTAGGCAGGTTGTCTCCAGAAAGAGAAAACCTGCCGCATCGGGCGGGCTCCAAAGCTGAGGTCCTATCTGGTGGAGCGGGAGACGGGACTCGAACCCGCGACAACCTGCTTGGAAGGTTGCAAAGAGACAAGCTGGCATTCGCTTGCTAGACCAACCGCTTGCCTCCTTTCGGAGCTATTCTAGTAAAATGAGACACAGAAATCAAGGGCTTCTGTTAACTAAACGATGGAAAGTTAAATCATGACAGCCTGATACTAATTGTATTAATATAAAGTGGATGTTAACGGCTAG